>JAGNNB010000053.1 GCA_017990865.1 Lysobacteraceae bacterium | reverse complement strand
TCTGGGTGCTTCGCTCTGGGTGCTTCGCTAGCCGGGCGGGTGTTGCGTCGAACCGAAACCTCTCATTCCGACGACAGCGAGATTCGAGGCGATCGAGCGCACAGTTTCGAGGAGGCGCAACCGCGGATAAGCGCGCATCGGTTGTCGCAGTTGCGATGCGGCTCTACACTCCCGGCATCGATCAGCGGCGGGAGTAGCGGGGCATGCGTCAAGCATACGGTTGGGCGGTCGGGCTGTTGTTGTTATCCACCCAGGCCCAGGCGGCGATCGACTGCAAAGTCCCGCGCCAAGCGTCCAGCGCCGCGACGAACGCGCTGCAACTGGCGCCGATCGCGGACGAGCTTGCGGCGACCGGCGTCGCCCCGGGCGGCGCAGGTTTCGCCACGCTCGTGGACGAGCGGATCACGGTCGAAGAAGTGGTGACGCGTTTGCATCGGCAAACGTGTTCGGCCGCACCCGCCGTCGCCAATCTGCCGAAACCGGGCGATCCGGGCGCGTACCAGCCCAAGACCGCGACCGACAATACGCCGTGGCGGTTCGATATGACCCAAAACGGCAAGCGCATGACCGCCGACGAGTTCGACGCCTGGATGAAGGCGCGCGGCGTTCGTGTCGTGAAAGGGCCCGCCGCCGCAGCGGCACCCGCGCCGCCGCCGCCCGCGCCGGCACCCGCGCCCACGCCGCCGAAGAAAAAGAAGCGCTGAGGCTCGTTACAACCCGGGCGACCCGACCGAGGCGACGCGGGTCTATGGTTTCAACAAACGATCTTGACGCGCCTGGTCTCCGGCGCGATCAGGGCCATTTTCATCTTGGGGGCGTTGCTGGTGATCGGACTTTCCGTAAGCCGCGATACGGCGTTGATCGAACGGCTGATCGTGCAGTGAACCGCAATGCGGCGCGTTAATATACGGCGATGTCAGACGCGATTAGAAATTTGACCCAGTTGCTTCGCGGTTTGTGTCCCGAGCGCCGGCCCGGCGTATGGGCGTACGCGACGTGTGCGGACGAAAGTGTTCTCGCGCGCTTGAGGCCCTTCGCGATCATTCGCGAGAGGGAAGCCACGACCGCGATCGCACGCGAAGAGGATGTGCGCGCCGCCGGGCTGGAGCCGCTGTTTCGCTGCGCCTGGATCGAACTCACCGTACATTCGGCCTTGGAGGCCGTCGGTTTGACTGCGGCGGTGGCCGTGGCGTTGACGAAGCGCGGGATCTCTTGCAACGTCGTCGCAGCGGCGTATCACGATCATTTGTTCGTGCCGATCGAACGCGCCGACGACGCGATGGATGCCTTGCTTGCGTTGCAGCGCGATGCGGCGATGCAAGACGTTTCGCCGGATTCGTTGCCATAAGCCGCCGCCATGAGCCGTCCTAAGCCGCCGCGCGCGACGCGACCGCCCGGCGAGCGCGGCGCGATGCGTCGCAACGACGCGGCATCGTCGCTTGCGCAGCCGCGTTACGGCTTGGCGCGGGTGTTGTCGAAGCGCGGGCTCTGTTCGCGCACGCAAGCCGCCGCATGGATTCGCGAAGGCCGCGTGCGCGTCGGCGGGCGCGTCGTACGCGATGCCGAATTCCCGGTTGCGCTCGATCGCGAGGACATCGTCGTCGACGACGTTCGCGCCGATGCGAACGCGCGCGTTTATCTGATGCTGAACAAGCCGAAGGGGCTCGTCGTCACCGCGCGCGACGAACGCGGTCGCGACACGGTGTATCGCTGTTTCGACGGTGCCGAACTCGACGGCGCACCGTTGCCCTGGCTCGCCCCGGTCGGGCGCCTGGATAAGGCCAGCGAAGGTCTGTTGCTGTTCGCCAACGATCCGACATGGGCCGCGAACATCGCCGACCCCGCGACCGGCCCGATCAAGACCTATCACGTGCAGATCGACCGCGTGCCCGACGAGGCTTTGCTCGCCTCGCTGCGCGTGGGTGTTGACGTCGAAATCGACGGACGTCGATTGCGCATCGCGGTCGCATCCGTGACGGTGCTGCGGCACGGCGAGAAACACGCATGGTTGGAAATCGCGCTCGACGAAGGCCGCAATCGGCAGATTCGACGCTTGCTCTCCGCTTTCGACATCGGCGTGTTGCGGTTGGTGCGCGTGGCGATCGGCGCGCTCGAACTCGGCGACTTGCCGAAGGGGCGTTGGCGGCGACTCGATGCCGATGATCTGCGCGCGCTCGTGTCGCCGTCGCTGGCGGGGCGTGCGGTGGCACACATGCCCGGCACTTCGGCGAATTCTTCCGACGTGTTCGAGCCGAGTCGCGACGGTGTGCGCGCGAGCGATCCGTAAGAGCCTGTTCAAAATCGTCGCGAGCGACGGGGATTTCGTGCCGCCCGCAGCGCAGAAAGCGCAGTGTACGTGGAGGTACATGAGCATTTCGAGCAGCGGGCGGCGCGAAAGCACCGAGCGCAGCAGATTTTGAACAGGTTCTTAGAGACGTTCGGATTGCGTTAACCGCATAAAATCGGCCGCATCGGATCGTCGTTTTTGTGAGCGATGTCGCGCCCTGCGCTGACGCGCGCGCGATGTCCGCGTCTACACTCTGCGCGGGGGATCCATCCGTACGACCGGATCGGTGTCCGATGATGCGTTCATTTCTGTCCATCGCTGTGTTTTGCGGCGCCCTCGCGCTCTCCGCTTGCGCGACGCGCCCTCCAGCCGCCGAGCTCGCCCCGGCGCCTGCGGCCAAACCCACGGCGATCGCGAAAAACAACCGCTTCGACATGAGCCAAAACGGTCGCAGGATGAGCGCCGAGGATTTCGATGCCTGGATGAAGGCCCGCGGCATTCGTATCGCGAAAGGCAAGCCGCCGGCGAAATCGGCGGCGAATCCAAAAACGCAAAGGAAGCGTTAAGCCGATAGATAAACGATGAGCGCGCGCCTCGAGTGTGGCATGCGCGCTATCGACCGACCCGAGACGATGCAAGACGGTCTGACGCGATCCGTGTCGCGATCGGCGAATCGGAACATCGTCGCTCTGACAGTATGCGCCGGCTGTCATGGGAGCCGTGCGGCGCGCCGTATATTCATTCGAAAAGGAGAAATGTGTATGAAGACGCAGGACAATGTCGAAACGATCGAGTCTATGGGACGCGTTACGAAGAATGCCGGAGTGCGTTCGGGCTTCGTGGCGATGATGATGTGTTTGCTGGTTTTTTTCGTCGGCAGCGCGCAAGCCGAGCCAGGTCTTGCGAATCAGTATCTGCAGGTCACCAAGAGTCAATTCACGGCGACGAAGGTTTATCACCAGATCGGAAGCAGCTATGCGCAGGTGGGAAATGTCCCTCTCGCGAGACAGTATTTTACGGTCGCGAGCATCAATGCCGCGCTCACGCGCAGCAACGCGATCGCGCTGTCTTCGCAGAACATCGACACGCTCAATCGCGGCTTGTATCGCAATCTCTATTACCAGCAGCAAGCCGTCGCGTATTCCAATATCTTGCAAACCCAAACGCAGGTGCTCGGCTTGCATTTGAGTATATTGAGCCAGTCGCCCTTGTCGGTGAGTTCGCGCATCAGCGCCGACATCAGCATCGCGCAGATCAATGTGACGCTGTTGAATCTCGAGCAAGCGATGCGGCTAGCGCAGATTTGATGCGAATCGCATCGGCTTCTCCGTCGGTTCGCCTCGCCCGGCGAGCCGACGTTCCGAAGGCGACGATAGTGTCCTCGTAGATCTCGCCTTCCATCGTGTATGCGACTCGCTCGCGGCCGCTGACCAATATCGCGTATGCGGACGAGCTGCCTGTGTAGAACAATACGGCGTTCGCGAATTTAGAGCGGGCGATGATTGTCGCGCAACTTTATGGCCGATCCGACGATGATCGGGTCGATATCTCCGCCGGCTCGCGCCAGCGCGCGAGTCGGCGTTCCAGCAGTGCGGCCACGACCGCGACGGCGCGCGCGTCGTTCGGTCCTTTCGCGTCGTGGCTGACGCCCTTGCCGTGATTGCAACCCGCGCACGCGACGGCGAGATTGCGCGGATCGTCGGCGTCGTCGCCCACGCGCGCCGTCAGCGTCTTCGCGGCGCGTTTGCCGAACCACGCTTGCGGCACGACGTGTTCGAGCGTGGCGTGGCCCAAGGCTTCGCCGTCTTCGCGCACGAGCAGTCGCGAGCGGCAGTGCAGACAGCGCGTTTCCCAGACGCCGTTTTCGAGCCGCGCCTCGGCGTCGCGTTCGAGCGCGCGGAGGAATAGACGACGCAGAGCGGGACGCATCGCGGGCGAGGGCCGGGTTCGACGCCGGCCGTCAGGCGCGGATCACGCCCAACTCGCGACCGATGCGCACGAACGCGTCGATGGCACGATCCAAATGCTCGCGGGTATGCGCGGCGCTCATCTGCGTGCGGATGCGCGCTTGGCCTTTCGGCACCACCGGGAAGAAAAAACCGATCGCGTAGACGCCTTCTTCGAGCAAGCGCTCGGCAAAACGCTGCGCCAGCGGCGCGTCGTAAAGCATCACCGGACAGATCGGATGCGCGCCGGGTTTGATGTCGAAGCCGGCAGCGGTCATTTTTTCGCGGAAATAACCGGTATTTTCGATCAAGCGCTCGCGCAGCTCGCCCGCGGCGGCCAGCATATCGAAGGCTTCGATGCCGGCCGCGACGACGTGCGGCGGCAGCGAATTGGAGAACAAATAGGGCCGCGAGCGTTGGCGCAGCATTTCGATCACTTCGGCGCGCGCGGTGGTGAAACCGCCCAGCGCGCCGCCCATCGCCTTGCCCAGCGTGCCGGTGAAAATATCGATCTTGTCGAGCACGCCGCGCACTTCCGCCGAACCGCGGCCAGTGGCGCCGAGAAAGCCGGTGGCGTGGCATTCGTCGATATGCACCAACGCGCCGTGCTGTGCGGCGAGCGCGGTGATTTGGTCGAGCGGGGCGACGAAACCGTCCATCGAGAACACGCCGTCGGTGGAGATCAGAATCGTGCGCGCGCCGTCGGCTTTCGCCTGCTGCAACTGCTTTTCGAGATCGGCCATATCGCAGTTGGCGTAACGATAACGCTTCGCCTTGCACAGGCGTACGCCATCGATGATCGAAGCGTGATTCAGCGCGTCGCTGACGATGGCGTCGCTCTCGTCCAGCAGTGGCTCGAATAGACCGCCGTTCGCGTCGAAACAGGCGGCGTAGAGAATGGTGTCTTCGGTGCCGAAGAACGCGGCGATGGTTTTTTCCAGACGCTTGTGCAGGTCTTGCGTACCGCAGATGAAACGCACCGAGGCCATGCCGAAACCGTGGCTGTCGAGCGCTGCTTTGGCCGTCGCGATGATATCGGGATGATCGGCGAGGCCGAGATAATTATTGGCGCAGAAATTCAGCACCTTCCGACCGTCGGCGAGCACGATCTCCGCCGATTGCGGGCTGGCGATGATGCGTTCGGACTTGAACAGCCCTTGCGCGCGGATCTGCTCGAGTTCGTCGGCGTAGCGTTGGGTGAGGCGGGCGTCGGTGGTGGGCATGGCGATGTGCGCGGAGGTCGAGACGCGTAGTGTACGCGGCCGGCCCGGCCGGCTTCGTGGCGGCTGCGGCGGCTGCGGCGATGGCGCGACATCGGCGTTCATGCGCAGGGCGCGAAGAATCGCTGCGCCGAAGCGCAGCCCATGTCGTTACGGCGCGGAATCGCCGGCCGCGGCGCGCTCGGCGATCAATTCGCGCACCAAAGCGACGAGACTGTCTTCGGAGAAGGGCTTGCCCAGCATGCGGGTGACACCGGCTTGCTCGGCCATCGCCTGGTGTTTTTCGGTCGCGCGGGAGGTGATCATCACCACCGGCAGATCGCGCGTCTCGGCGTGCGTACGCAGATTGCGGGCCACTTCCAAGCCGTTCATGCGCGGCATTTCCAAGTCCACCAGCACCGCATGGGTCGGTTTGGCCTGGATCGCGGCCAGGGCTTCGAAGCCGTCGCGCGCGGTTTCCACTTCGAACCCGGCGTCCTGCATCAATTGTTCCAGCGCGCGGCGCACGCTGAGCGAGTCGTCGGCCACCACCACGCGCGTCGCCAACGGGGCTGCGGCGAGCGTCAGCGCGCCCACGTCCAGCGCGCGCCCTTGCAGCGATTGCAGCAACACGTCCACGTCGATAACCGGCGCGAGGCCGCCGTCGCCGAGTTGGGTGACGCCGCGCACCGCCGGAATCGGCGGCAGATACGCACCGATCGGTTTGACCACGGTGCTGCGCACTTCGTCGATGCTTTGCACCAGCACCACGCTGACGCGCCCGTCGGCATCGCGCACTTGCAGGCCGACGCCGGGGACATCCAGCCACATGCGCGGGTCCGCCGACACGCCATAAAACGTTTCGATCGGCAGCGCCGGCACGCGTTCGTCGCCGAGCATCACCCACAAGCGACCGTCGTGCGCGTCGAAGAGACATTCGCCCGCCGCGAAACTGATCACGCGTTCCACCGAGGAGGCGACCACCGCGCTGACTTGGCGCTGGCCGCGCGCGACGATCACGTTGGCGAGAGTTTGCGTGACCGGCAAACGCAGCGAGACGCGCATGCCGATGCCGCGTTCGCTGGAGATGGTCATCGCGCCGCGCAATGCGGCGATGCGTTGGTTCACCACGTCCATGCCGATGCCGCGTCCCGACACTTCGGTGGCGGCGCTGCGGGTCGAGAACCCCGGCAGCAGAATCATGCGCGTCAACAGGCGTTCGTCGGCGTCTTGCTCGGCGCCGAGCAGGCCCGCTTCGATCGCGCGTTCGCGGATCGCGGCGAAGTCCAAACCGGCGCCGTCGTCTTGGATATCGATGGTCGCGGAGTCGCCTTGCAGACCGACGCGCAGCACAATGCGGCCTTCTTCGGGTTTCCCGGCTTCGCGGCGGCGTCCCGGCGATTCGATGCCGTGGTCGATCGCGTTGCGCAATATATGTGCGAGCGGTTCGACTACGCGTTCGAGCAATTCGGCGTCGAGCGGCAGACTTTCGCCGACCAGCTCCAATTGCACCGGTTTCAACACCTGTTTCGAGGTCTGGCGCACGATACGCTGCAAACGCGCGGAAACCTGGCTGAAAGGCACCGTGCGCGTGCGCAGCACCGTGCGCTGCAGTTCGCGGTTGAGTTGTTCCTGTTCGCTGCGCAGATCGGCCAGCGCATTCATCGCGCGCTCGATGCGACGCATGAATTCGGCGCTGTCGGCGTGCGCTTCGAGCAACTGACGCGAAATCACGTGCAGTTCGTTGTACTGGTCGATTTCCAGCGGGTCGAGATCCGCGCCGGCTTTCTGCGCGGTCGATTGCAGCGCCGCGCCGCGCAGCGCCACCAGGTCGTCGAGGCGACCCATCAGTTCATGCGTATTGCGCACGCCTTGGCGTTGATCGCGATGCAGGCCGCCGAGGCTGTCGAGCTGTCGATCGATTTGACGCGCGGTCACCAAGCTTTCGCCGGCCAGGCGCTGCAGTTCGTCGAGCAGCGCGCTGGGCACGTTGAGACTTTGGATGCCGGACGCGGCCATGCCCGATTGCGGTTCGACCGTCTCAGTGCCGACGGAGGCCTCACCGACGGCTGCTGCACCGATAGCGGCTGTACCGATGGAGTCTGCGGTCGATGTGTCGGCGACGGCGGCCGCGATCGTTTGCGATGCATCCTGCGCGGGCGCCGCAGACGCGGCTTTCGCGGGCACGGCGTCGGCGCCGTCCATCAGCGCATTCGCGGTGTCGAGCACATGCTGATAGGTGTCGAGAAAACCTCCCGGTGCGGGACCGCGACCAAGCAAATGGTCGGCGATCTCTTCCACCGTATCGCCGGCGCCGATCAACAGATCCGCGCATTCGGCGTCGAGCAGTTCGGGCCGCTTCGCCAGCACGATCAGAATGTCTTCCAATGCGTGGGTGAGGTTGGCGAGTCCGCGCACGCCCACGGTGTTGGCGTCGCCTTTGAGCGTGTGCGCGACGCGACGCGCTTCGTCGATGGCGTCGAACGCGCCGGTTTCGGCGAGTGCGCGCACCGATGCGCCGAATCGCGTGGCGTTGCCCGGCAACTCGCGCAGCATGCCGTCGAGTACGCTGGGCAACACGTCGTCCGCGGGCGCGAGCGCGATGTCTTCGGGCAGCGCTTGGGTTTTGCGTTCCGCGATCAGCGCCGGGTCCAGGCCGATGCGCACGCGCGCGAACTCTTCGACCAAGGCCGTGCGCCATGCTTCGTCCAAATCCGGCACGTCCAGCGATGCGATGGCTAAAGACTCGGCCGATTCGGCGTTCGGCGTTTCGATGGTCGCCAGCAACACGCTGCACCAGATCGCCACGGTCTCGGGCGTCACCGCCGGGTCGCGCGCTTCGATGCCGACGCGTACGACATCCATGCCTTGCGCCAAAGTGCGGGTGCCGATCAGCTCCATCACGTTGACGACCAATTGGCATTGGTACGACAACTCTTCGAGGATAGGCGCGCTCGCATCGGCGTCCGGCGTATCCGCCCACGCCTGCGCGAGCGGCAACACTTGCTCCAGGATCGCTTGGCGAGTGAGATCCAATTCTTCGCGCCCGATCCAGATCGCCGCCGACGCGTCGTCCGCGGATACCGCAGGCATATCGTCGAACGCGAATGCGGGTTCATCGTCGATCTTCGCGGCATCGGCCGCCGCGATCGACGCTACGCTATCGCCGATGACATCGCTCGGCGACGGCGCGTCCGCGGAGAATGCGAAGGCTGCGGCGGTTTGCGTTTCGTGGGTTTCGACGAGCGTCGCTTCGTGCGCTGCGATCGCAGCGGCGGTCGCGTCAGCAGTCGCGTCAGTGTTGGCTTCGACGTTTGCGTCAATGTCCGCTTCGATGGACGCTTCCATGTTCGGCGCGTCCGCGGCTATCGCATCGAGCGGCGCATCGGTCGTCGCGTCGCCGAAGACGAACGCAGCGTCCGCATCCGCGTCGATCGAGACGGCATCGCGCTGAGCATCGGTGTCGGGCGACGCATCGATGCTCGACGCGTCGGCGTTCGCCTCAGCGTTCGCCTCAGCGTTTGGATCGTCGTTGTCGACGAGTACCGGATCGGTCTTCGCGTCGCTGTCCGCGAAAAGCGCGATATTGCCCGCGTCGGTCGCGTCGGTCGCGTCGGTTTCGTCGAAGGCGAAGGTCGCCTCTTGCAGTGCCGAATCGATGTCCGGCGAGGCGAAGATATCGCCGCTGCCGTGTCGGGTTTCGCTGAGAAGCGCTTCCAGCACGTCCGGCGGCAGGTCGTCGAGCGCGCCGGGCGGAAACGCGGCGAGAAATTCGGGCGGCAACTGTGCGAGCAGATCGGCCGTGACATCCAGGCTGCCGATGACGTGCGGCGGCTGCGATCGCGCATTCTCGATCCGCCCGTCGTCGGCGAAAGCGGCGAGATCGGTCTCCGTCGACACCTCTGTCGGCGCATCCGTCGGTGCGCCCGCGGCGATGCTCCGCGATGCGGTGTCGGCATCGCTGCGCGCCATCGACGCGACATCGGCGGCGAGCGAGGTCGACGGCGTGGATTCGAGTTTGCGCAAGATCGCGCGAACCAGCGCGGGCGAGAGCTGCGGCAACCAGAGGATGCCTTCGGGCAATTGCGCGAGCATTTCGCGGCCGTTGGCGTCCAGACGCCCGGCGACGTGTTCCTGCAGCGTCATGAACCAGATCGTCGTCTGCAGCAGATCGTCGCCGGCCAACGGCGTTTCGCCCCGAAGTCTATCGTGCAGCGCCGCTTTCCAACTGCGCAGCAGTTCGGCTACGCCCGGCAGCCCGGCGTCGGCAGCGCTCGCTTGCAGCGTGCCGATCATTTCGTGCAGCAGCGAGGGCTCGGCCATGTCCGACACCTGATGCGCCGCCTGCAGCAGCATCACCAGAGTGTCCAGACGGCTCTGGAATTCATCGAGCCCGGTTGCGGCTCCGTCGCTTGCGATCCCCGTCGACATCGAACGCGCCGATCAGCCCGGCAGCCTGAACTCGGACACCGTGCGCACCAGCGAGCTGGCCGATTCGGTCAACTGTTCGGTGTCGGTGCGCTGCAGTTCGATTTCTTCCAGCGTGCGTTGCGAGGCGCTGATGAGATCGTACGCGCGCGCCAGCAGGCGTTGCGAAGCCTCGCCCTGCGTTTGCGTGGCTTGGGAGATCGTGCGCACCGAGTTCACCAGCGCTTCGGTCGCGGCGCGGGTATCGTTCATCTGCGTGCCGGCGCGGTCGGCGAGTTTGGTGATGTCCACGACCTGCGCGATCGTGCCGTTCATCGCTTGTAGCGTTTCGGTGGTATCCGATTGGATCGCGCTCACCAAGCCGGCGATCTGCTGCGTCGCTTCGCGGGCGTTTTCGGCTAGACGCTTCACTTCGTCCGCCACCACCGCGAAACCGCGGCCCGCTTCGCCGGCCGCCACCGCCTGCATCGACGCGTTCAGCGCCAACACCGAGGTGCGTTCGGCGATCTGGCCGATGATGTTCACCGCCGAGGAAATTTCCTGCGAGCGTTCGGCCAAGCGTTTCACGCGCTTTTCGGTCTCGCGAATCTGATCGCGCGAGTTATTGATGCCCTCCACCGTCGCGCGCACCACGCTCAGCGCCTCGCCGGTCGCGGTCAACGCGCGTTCCGCTTCGCGCCCTGCGCCCTGCGCCTGATCGCCGATCTGGCGCAGCGCGTTCGCGGTGGCGCTCAATTCGGCCGACGCCGCATTCGCTTGGTTGCTGGCTTCGTCGGCGAGCTTGAGCACGGTGTCGGCGCGTTCGCGGACGCGGCCCGAGCTGTCCGAGACTTGGTTCGAAATCGTGGTGACCTGCTTCAGTGCGCCCGCGGTCGACGACGTCATCATGTTGATGGCGTCCGACACCGCGCCGGTCACGTCTTCGGACACCGGCACCTTGACGTTGAGGTCGCGCTGCGCGAGCTGCGCCACCGACATCATGATCTCGATCACCGAGTTGTTGAGCTGTTCGTTTTCCGACTGCGCGCGCGCCAGCTCCGTCACCTTTTCGTCGAGCAGCGTGTCGAGCGCGTTCGACAATTGCGCGATTTCGTCGGTCGATTTCAGCTTCGTGCGCGCGGCCAGATCGCCTGCGGCCACTTTCTTCACCGTATCTTGCACTTGCGTCAGCGGCGTGTTGATCGAGCGCGCCAAACGCAAACCGGCGAACAACGCGATCAAGCCCACCAGCAGCAAGGTCGCCAAGCCGGCGAACAAAATGCCTCGCTGCAGCGATGCGACCGGGCGGTTCGATTCGGACGTATCGATTTCCGACAGGATCGCCCAACGCAGGCCGAGCACATCGATCGGAGCGAACGAGCCCAGCACGTCGATGCCGCGATAGTCCGGGTAGACCGCCGTACCGATTTTGCCTTCCAGCGCCTGTCGTACGCCTTGGGTGTCGATTTGCATCAAACCCACGTTGGAATCGCGCGAATCCATCGCCGCCAGTTTGGCGGTCGGCAATTTCAGCGTGCGCATCGAGGCGACGAAGCCGCCGCTGTTTTCCTTCATGAAGCGCGAGATCGAACGCGGCGCTTTATCCGGGCCGACCAAATAGGTTTCGCCCGAATCGCCGAGACCCACGTCGTTCCATTTGCCTTTGAAGGTCATGATTTCGTTGACGCGGTCGATCGGCAACTGCACGATGAAGACGCCGATGGTCTTGCCGTTCTGCACGATCGGGGTGCTGACGAACGACGCCTGGTCGTCGTAGGACGGCCGATACGTCGCGTAGTCGGTGATGAACACGTCGTCCG
>JAGNNB010000452.1 GCA_017990865.1 Lysobacteraceae bacterium | reverse complement strand
ATCAAGGCGAGATCGTCGACCGCCTGGTCGCGCTGCGCGCGCGCGCGGTCGACGATATCGTTCGCAACGCGTGGCGCCGCTGTTCGCTCGACGACAGCGGACTGGCGTTGTTCGCGGTCGGCGGTTACGGGCGCGGCGAGCTGTTTCCGCAATCCGACATCGATGTGCTGGTGCTGGCCGAACCCGAAGCGCAAGACGCGCAGAGCGAGGCCTTGTCGCGTTTCTTCGCGATCTTGTGGCACGCCGGCATCGCGATCAGCCAATCGGTGCGCTCGCTGTCGCAATGCACCGAGGCGGCGTCCGATCAGACCGTACTGACGGCCTTGATCGAAGCGCGGCCGCTGGTCGCGGACGAAACCGAACACACGGCGTTGCGCGCGGCGATCGCGCCGGAAAAGGTCTGGCCGCCGCGCGAGTATTTTCTCGCCAAGCTCGAAGAACAGCGGCAGCGGCATGCGCGTTTCGGCGACACCTCCGACAATCTCGAGCCGAATCTGAAAGACGGTCCGGGTGGTTTGCGCGATCTGCACACGCTCGGTTGGTTGGCGCAGCGCAGTTTCGGCATGCGCGAACTCGAACCGTTGATCGGCCTGGGCCAGTTGGGCGCCGACGAAGCGGTGGGGCTGGATCGCGAGCGGCGTGCGCTCGGGCGGTTGCGCTACGGCTTGCATCTGGTCGCCGGTCGCCGCGAAGAGCGCTTGCGTTTCGATCACCAGAAAACACTCGCCGCGCGTCTGGGGCACCTCGATCAAGCCGACACGCTGGCGGTCGAGCAGATGATGCAAGGGTTCTATCGCAGCGCGGCGATCGTGCGACGCGTCGGCGATCGCTTGCTGCAGCGCTTCGAGGAACATTTCGAAGGCGTGGGCGAGCCCGAACCGCTGAACGAGGCGTTCGAAGCCCGGCGCGGTTATTTGGCTGCGCGCGATCCCGATTGGCTGCTGCGCGATCCAGCGCATGTCTTCGCCTTGTTCGCCACCTGGGCGGCGCATCCGGCGCTGCGCGGGCTGCATTCGCAAACGGCCCGCACGCTCGCCAGCGCCTTGCGCGGCATTCCCGCCTACGACGATGCCGCGCCGGCGTTGCGCGAGGCCTTCGTCGGCCTGATCCGCGGTCCGCAGCCGGTGAAAACCTTGGAGCGCATGGCGCGTCTGGGCGTGCTGGGTCGATGGATTCCCGCGTTCGCGCAGGTCTCCGGGCGCATGCAGTTCGATCTGTTCCACGTCTACACCGTCGATCAACACACGTTGGCGGTGCTGCGCAATCTCGCCATTTTCGCCAACGACACGCCGGACGAGCGTTTCTCGGTGGCGAACCGGGTCTGGCCGTCGCTACGCAAGCCGGAATTGTTGTTGCTCGCCGGTCTGTTCCACGACATCGCCAAAGGCCGCGGCGGCGATCATTCCGAACTCGGTGCGGTGGACGCGCGCGAATTCTGTCTCGCCCACGGATTGTCCGAACCCGACGCCGCCCTCGTCCAGTGGTTGGTGCGCAAACATTTGCTGATGTCGGTCACGGCGCAGAAGCAAGACATCACCGACCCGGACGTGATCCATCGCTTCGCCACCGAGGTCGCCGATCGTCAGCGGTTGGATCATTTGTATTTGTTGACCTGTGCGGATATCGCCGGTACCTCGCCGAAACTCTGGAACGCCTGGAAAGACCGTCTGCTCGCCGATCTGCATACCGCGACGCGCTTCGCGCTGCGTCGCGGCCTGGAACATCCGGTCGCGGCCGCGGAACATCGCGCCGAGCATCGCGATAAAGCGCGCATGTTATTGCGCGAAGCCGGTTGCGAGGACACGACCATCGATGCGCTGTTCGCGCGGATGCCGGACGATAATTTCCTGCGCAGCCGGCCCGATCAGATCGTCTGGCAGGCGCTGGCGCTGCATGCGACGCCCGAAGAAGAGATGGTCGGCGGCAAGATGGTGATCGCGGTGCGGCCGATGCTCGGTTCGTCGGGCGGTTACGAAGTCTTCGTGCACGGGCGCGACCGCGACGGTCTGTTCGCGGCGATCGTGATCACGCTCGATAGGGTCGGCGTGGCGATCCAACAGGCGCGCGCGCTCGACGGCCCGCAGCGCACGATCTACGACAATTTCCAGGTGTTGCCGCTGCAGCCGCTGTACCCGCCGCCGGTGGAACAGGTCGAGGCCAGTCTGCGTCGCGCGCTCTCCGGCCCGCTCGATCGCTTGCTGCCGTCGCGACGCGCGCAGCCGCGGCATCTGCGCCATTTTCGCATCGCGCCGAAGATCGCGTTCGAGACCACCGAAGACGGCAGCCGCACGCGGCTGAGCCTGATTTGCACCGACCGCCCCGGCTTGCTCGCCGACATCACCCACACCCTGCGCCATCAGCGCGTGCGCGTGCACGACGCCCGCATCGGCACCTTCGGCGAGCGCGCTGAGGACGTCTTTCTGCTCAGCAGCCGCGAAGATCGCGCCCTGGCGCCGGAAGACGCCGAGCGCTTGCGTATCGCGCTGGCGCAGGCGCTGGAGATCGCGAAGGCCTGAACGCATGCGTGCGTTGGCGAGCCTTGCGCGAGCATGTCGCATTCGCGCGTAAAATCCCGGCATCGAACGTCATTCCACCATCGCCACCTCACCCGAACAGCGAAGACCATGCCAAACGACAGCCACACCGCGTTGCGCGCCACGATCGAAAGCGCGTGGGAACGCCGCGCCGAATTGACCGTCGACGAGATCGACACCTCGTTGCGCCCGGCGGTGGACCGCGCCGTGGCCGGTCTGGAAGCGGGCGAATTCCGCGTCGCCGAACCCGACGGACAGGGCGCGTGGCGGGTCAACGAATGGTTGAAGAAAGCGGTGCTGTTGTTCTTCCGCACGCAGGACATGCGCGTCATCGACGCGCAGCCCGCGCCGTTCTGGGACAAAGTGCCGGCGCGTTTCGAGGGCTTCGGCGAAGCCGATTTCCGTGCGATGGGCGCGCGCGTGGTGCCGGGCGCCGTCGCGCGCCGCGGCGCGCATATCGGCAAAGACGTGGTGCTGATGCCGAGCTTCGTCAACATCGGCGCGTACGTGGGCGAGGGCACGATGGTCGATACCTGGGCCACGGTCGGCAGTTGCGCGCAGATCGGCAAACATTGCCATCTGTCCGGCGGCGTCGGTATCGGCGGTGTGCTCGAACCGCTGCAG
>JAGNNB010000451.1 GCA_017990865.1 Lysobacteraceae bacterium | reverse complement strand
CACCGGCGTCGCGCTGGCGATGGTAGCCGCCGCGCGCGGCTATCGCTTCGTCGCGGTGATGACCGAAACCTTCTCGATCGAACGCCGCAAACTGATGCGCGCGTACGGCGCGAAAGTGATCCTCACACCCGCCGCCGAACGCGGCAGCGGCATGGTGCGCAAGGCGAAGGAATTGGCCGAAAAACACGGCTGGTTCCTCGCGCGCCAATTCGAGAACGAAGCCAATCCCGCCTATCATCGCAGCACCACCGGCCCGGAAATCCTGCGCGATTTCGCCGGTAAGCGTCTCGATTATTTCGTCAGCGGCTGGGGCACCGGCGGCACCATCACCGGCGCGGGCGAGGTGCTGAAACTCGCGCGTCCCGACATCCGCATCGTCACCAGCGAACCGGCCGGCGCCGCGTTGCTGAAAGGCGACGAATGGAAGCCGCACAAGATTCAGGGCTGGACGCCCGATTTCCTGCCGGCCGTACTCAATCGCAACATCGCCGACCAGAACATTCCCATCGACGATGTGCTGGCGCGCGACACCTCGCGTCGTCTGGCGACGGAAGAAGGCATTTTCGTCGGCATTTCCGCCGGCGCCACCGTCGCCGCCGCGTTGCACGTCGCGCAGGATGCGCCGGAGGGTTCGGTGATTTTGGCGATGCTGCCGGACACCGGCGAACGCTACCTGTCGACGTTCTTGTTCGAGGGCGTAAATGAAGGTTCCGACGACGAGTGGTTGGCGTCGTTGGGGTGAACGTGCGCGGCAGGAGCCTGCGCGACAAGAGATCGCGCGATGCGGCACGTCGCGAAACCAGTCACGCCGAATTGCTGCGTTCGAAACGCACCTCACCCGACTCGGACACACCGACGCGCGACCATCCCTTGCGCACGTAAAAGCCGCAAGCGCGCGAATCCGCGTCGGTGGTGAGCCAGAGCGAAGCGACCGGCTGCGCGCGCAACCAGGCCAGCATCGTTTCGTGCAAACGACCGCCGTAACCGCGACCTTCGTATTCGGGGTGGACGAACAGCGCCCAAATGTTTCCGGTTTCGGCATTCCCGATCGCGAACGCGACGATACGATCGCCCTCCTCGATCACCCAGCCTTTCCCCGTGTCTTCGATCTCACGACGCACATCCTCGTCGCTGAGGCGCCCCGGTGTCAGCGTGTTCTCGCGAACGGCGTAGCGCACGTCCCATAACCCCGGAATATCGGCACGGGTCGCTTCGCGAAGGCGAACACGCGACAGCATGACGAGCACCTCGGTCGGTTCACTTAAAGACATCACAACCACCGCCGCACGCGGCGGCGATAGTCCTCGTATTCCGCACCGAATTTCGCCGAGAGCGCGCGTTCTTCCGGAAGAATCTGGAACACGGTGATGTAGGCGATCAGCGCCGGCAACGCGAGAAATGCGTACGCGTTGCGCAACAAGCAAGCGACGCCGAGCAGCAGCAAGGCCTGCCCGACGTACATCGGATTGCGCGAGAATCGATAAAAACCGGACGTGACCAACGCGGCGCTGGTCGCAGGCCGCATCGGATTGACGGTCGTGCGGGCCCGCGCAAACTGGAACGCCGGCCGCAATTCCAACGCCAGGCCGAGCAGAACCAACACCCCGCCGATCGCACCCGACCACGGCAACGCCATGCGCGCTTCCGGAAACGCGCGCGCCACGAACCACATCGCGATGCACAACAACAGCATCACGACCGGCGGCGGAATTTTGGTGTCGAGGGGTGTGGGCATGGCGATCCTAGCGACTAGCATCCATCATGAAACGCTCCACTTGATTCGACTCGATTCGATTCGATAAGGCATTTTCGATCGAACGGATGAAGGTGAACTCAAAAGCGCACATGCCGGATTTGTCTCTTCTTGAGATTTTGGATTGGGCTATCAGTCAAAAGCTCAGAGTCCCTTCTCCCGCGCGTCCGGGTTTCATCTGCAACTCGCGCGCCCAGGCATCGGCGGCATCCTGCACGCGGGCATTCCCATCCCCTTCGGCTACAGCCGCACGCACGACGCGACCTGACGCGTCCCAAGCAATCACGATCACGACCAGGACTGGAGGCACGCCGTTGCCAATGGTCAATCGAAGGCGTGCGCTCGCCTCCGGCGACGGCCAAGAAACGATATCGCAGTCGCGAATGGCGTCTTGCGGCGAGGAGGGACCGCCGTCTTCGGCCGTCAATAAGAATGGAACCTTGGCGCGACCGGCCGAAGCGGCCGCTACCTTTGCACGGCGCAATGAAGACAAGATCACCCGATCCACATCGCGGACGCCCGAACTGCGAGTGAGCGTGTTATCTGTAATCGTACCGTCGCTCTCGAAGGTCACGATCGCTTCCGCAGTGGCATCGTCCACGCAATTTCTCGCCGCAACCTTTGCGAGCATGTCCGTGCGCGGGAGCACTTCGAACTTGAGTATAGGGAGCGACGACACGGGAACATCCGCGGATACCGAAACTTCCTCGGCCCGCACCGTGGCGGCAGCGAAGGCAAACAGCAACAGGGATCCGATCACGAGAGATCCTTCTACACGGCGAAGATATTTCCGGGCGCGCAATGTAAACATCAGCCGCGCCCGTACACGTCTTCATACCGCACGATATCGTCCTCGCCCAGATAATCGCCGGACTGCACTTCGATCAACTCCAGCACTTCGGCGCCCGTGTTTTCGAGGCGATGTTTCGCGCCGATCGGAATGTAAGTCGATTGGTTGGCGAACAGTTCGAACACGTCGTTGTTGCGGGTGACGCGTGCGGTGCCGCGGACGACGATCCAATGCTCGGCGCGGCGATTGTGCGACTGCAGCGACAGCGATGCGCCGGGTTTGACTTTGATGCGCTTGACCTGGAAGCCATCGCCCGCGTCCACCGAATCGTAGCTGCCCCACGGGCGATGCACTTCGCGATGCAGTGCGGCCTGCGTGCGCTGCTCGGCTTTCAATCGCTCGACCACACGCTTCACGTCCTGCACTTTGTCTTTCGCGGCCACCAGCACCGCGTCGTCGGTCTCGACCACCACCAAATCGTCCACGCCGACCAAGGCCACCAAACGCTGCGCGTAGGCGTAACTGTTGCGGGTATCGATCGCGATCACGTCGCCGTGATGCGCGTTGCCGTCGCCGTCCTGCTCGCTGACTTCCCACAACGCGGACCACGAGCCGACATCGTTCCAGCCGATA
>JAGNNB010000450.1 GCA_017990865.1 Lysobacteraceae bacterium | reverse complement strand
GTATAAGTAGCGGAAATTGGCGTGGCTACGTCGCGACTTTCGCGCTCGAAAACGCGCAGCTGATGCTCAAAAAAATCGAGACACTTGGTTGCGGCGATCGGGAAGGCGGCGATATTGTCCCGACGCTGTTCGATGGAAAGAAAGAAGTGTTTGTGGATTGGTTCAGCGGCATCCTGGTCGTGCCAATCGGCGAACGCGTCCACTACGTCCACTTGGGATACGGCTCGTTGTATTCGGAGTGCCTGCTGTTCCGAATCGAAGCCGGTCGAATCATCGATGAGACACGAATGAACGCAGAGCAGTACGATGCATATCGACAACGGCAGTTTGAGGCTCACAAACAAACCTCGCGTTACGTGCAAGATATGGCGGAATTCATGAAAGATGGCCAAGAAGACCAGGATTATGCGGACTCTTTCTTGTACAGCGTTGACACCGAGTACACCACCGAAATCATGCTGCCTTTCAAGGCGATTCCGGCGCCATAACGCGTAGGGCGGGTGCCAACCCGCCTTCTGCGATTCGCGAACACCCGCATACGAAGCGCGCGCCACGGCCATCGTCGTAACTCGCGGGGTATCGCTTCGATTTGGCGGGTTGGTACCCGCCCTACGTCGCTATCCGCCCAGCGACACTTCCGTCAGGGTGATGGCGAAGAATTCCACTTTTCCGCAGCCGGCGCCGGAGCATGCGTAGACGTCGAAGGACTCGCGGTTGATCAACAGCTCGCCGATGTTGCCGTAGATCAGGCCCGGCAGGCGGCTGCCTTCGTGGAAGCGCATGCGGCCGAGGGTGCGCATGGGAGCGCCGCAGCGCAGGCAGGCGATCTCGCGGGGTTCGGCTTCGCCGTCGTCCGTCGTGTGCGTGTCGTCGGCGACGAACGTGGGGTCTTTCGGGCCGCCATCGAGCTTCGCGCCGCAATTCCAGCAGACACCGAAATCCGAATCGTTGTCTTCGCCGCAGCTCGCGCAGTTCCAGATCGCCATCGGCCATCCCCTCGTGTAATGCAACAGCTTAGCCTTTGCTCGACGCGAAGGCCGCGAATCGCGCTGCAGAAGCGAACCGATCCGGGATGGCGATCGCAGAATGGCTTCGTTTCGTGTTTTACCGCGCATTCGGTTCGTCGTCGCAGCCATCCTTGGTTGCGTCAGCGGGCCGTTTTTCATCCGCCCGCCAACGCGCGAGTCGCCCGGGGCGAACTGCTGCATCGCAACAGAAATCCTATTCACCCGCAGCGGCGGGGCGACGGGCTATGCTGCGGCACCGCCGATTGGGGATCGTCCATGCTGCCGATGCAACAACGCCTGTCGTTGCCGTTCCTGATGCTGCTCAGTCTGCCGTCCACGGCGATGGGGTTCGCGCTGGCGGTGCAGATTTCGGCGCTCAGTTGGTTGCTGTCGACGAAGTACGGGCTGGAGATCCACGACATCGGCCTGGTGTGGGCCGCGGGACCGCTGGCCGGCATTCTGGGCCAGGTCATCATCGGCATCATCAGCGACAACATCTGGTTCTGGGGCGGTCGGCGGCGGCCGTTCATTCTGATCGGCGGCGTGCTGACCGCGCTGATGCTGTTGGCGCTGCCGTCGATCGGCGCGATCGACAAGGCGCTGGGGTTCGATGCGATTCTCGGCGTCGCCATCACCGTGGCGATGGCGCTCGATCTGTCGATCAACATCAGTTTCAATCCCACGCGATCGATCATTTCCGACGTGACGCCCGAAGGGCCGACGCGCACGGCGGGCTACACCTGGATGCAGACGGTCTCCGGTACGTTCGGCGTGTTGGCGTACGCGATCGGCGCGGTGTGGGGCAATATCGCGTTGATTTATTTCGGCGCCGGCCTGGTGCTGGTGTTCTCGATCGTACCGGCACTGTTGGTGGAAGAACCGCGCGCCTTGCCGCATACCGAAATCGGCGCGCCGACGGAAAAACTTTCGGCTGCGACCATCTTGCTGCTGATGCGACCGCTGTGGGCGTTCGCGGTGTACGCGTTGATCGCGATGGGCCTGAAGATCGCCGGCTACAAAACGCATAGCCTCTGGTTGGAAGCGGTGTTCGGCGTGTTGACGCTGTTGTTGATCGCGCATGCGTTGACCGAAAAACAGACGCTCGACGGCCGCGAAGACATCGGCGGCTTTCGCAAAATCCTGGCGGCGCATGCGATCAGTTGGTTCGGCATGCAAAGCCTGTTCGTGTACATGATCGGTTTCGTGCAGCAGCGCTTTCCGGATTTGAATGCCGACGACACCGGCAAACTCATGTCCTTCAGTTTCCTCACGCTGAATGCGGTGGCGGCGTTGGCGCCGGCCTTGGTGTTGAATCCGTTGGCGCAGCGTCTTCGCGAGGTGCGCGTGCACGCGCTGAGTCTGGCGACGATGGCTGTCGGTTTCGGTCTGGTCTATTGGCTCGGCTACAGCGCGCCGATGGTGTACGTCGGCATGGCGGTGATGGGGCTGGGCTGGGGCGCGATCGTCAGCCTGCCGTTCGCGGTGTTCTCGCAGATGGTCTCGCCCGCGCGCATCGGCTTGTACATGGGCGTGTTCAATCTCAGCGTGGTGCTGCCGCAGTTGGCGGTGAGCCTGGGCGTGGGTTATCTGCTGTCGCAGCTCGAAAACAAAGCGCTGGTGTTCGTCATCGGCGGCGCTTGCATGGCGCTGTCGGCGCTGGCGTGGTTGGCGGTTAAGCAGGGCGTGCGCGGCACCGCGGCTGCGGCTGCGAACGCGACGCATTGACGCGCGTCGCGCGCATACGGACCGACGCGTTTCGCGCATTCGATAGCCGAAATCGCGCCATGCCCGCGCGAATGTGAATCCAATTTGATATTTCGCCGCACTGTAAGCGGCGAATGGGATTTTTCGCGTCCGAAACGTCGCCACCGGAGACGACGACGGATACACTTTGCGCTTCGACTCGCCGCTTCCGACCGCGGTGGGCGCAAGGTATTCAGGGGATTGTGATGATGTCGTTTTCGCCATTTCGGCTGCGTTTGGCAGCGTTCGGTCGCGCGCGGATTTCCTCATGCGAGCCATATCCGGAAGCGTTCGCTCGATCGCCTCGATCCATCGAACTTCCAGAGGTCGTCATGAGCCAGTCGTTCGCGTTTCGCGTCGTTCGCGCTTCGCTGCGGTGTTCTTCGGCGGCGCGATGTTATTGAGCGGGATGTCGGCGCTCGCGCCCTCCGAAGC
>JAGNNB010000449.1 GCA_017990865.1 Lysobacteraceae bacterium | reverse complement strand
CAAAGGCAGCAACGTCGCGGCCATATCGATGGCGTCGCTTTCGCGGATTTGGCTTACCGCCTCGCGCACGTCGCTGAGCAGCAGCTTGGCCAGCGTATGCGCCTGAAACACGTGATCTTGCGCCTTACCCTCGACCAGATGGCTGGCGACCTCCAGATTCAAACTCAGCGCCGTGAGGTGGTGTCCCAACAGATCGTGCAACTCGCGGGAGATGCGTGTGCGCTCGTTGACCCGCACGCTTTCGGCCAACAACGCCCGCGTGGCGCGCAATTCGGCGTTCAAACGGCGCTGCTCCTCGCGCGCCTGATTCTGCTGGCGCCCGACCAGGCTGGTGATGAACACGAAGCCGGAAAAGCCCGTGTACAGAAACGACAGCATCACCGACACCAGCACCGGGAAATTCAGCTTGAAAATGAAAACCGGCAGCGTCCACATGTGGCTGACGACCAGCCAAAGCGCGGCGTTGCGTACCGACAGCAACCACGGCAGCAAGCACGCCACCAAGGTCAGCAAAATGACGCCGAGGCCGCTCTCGTTGTAGTAACTGACGCAGATCGCGCTGACGATGAGCATCAACAGCACGATGTGATCGAACAGGGTGACGCGGCGTACGCCCAGCGAGCGGGTCAGCCACATATAGCCGACGCCGAACACGGCCCAGGCCACCCAGCCCTGCCACGGCATCGGACCGACCGCATCCTCGCCGCCCTCCACCGCGCCCAGCGACAGCAACAGCAAGGGCATGCCGACCATGCCCCAAGTGAACAGGCCGGCGTATCCGAGCAAACGGGTATGGCTGATTCGAGACAGCATCCGGGGAGTGTAGGCCTTCGCAACGTCCACCGAGCCCACCGGAAGTCATGGGCGAGAGATACGGCGAGGCGGCCCCGGAGGCCGCGTCGACGCGAGTGCGGCCGGCTATCGCCGCTCGCTCCGTTCAGGCGGGCATGCGATAATTCGCGACTGCCCGCTCGGGCCCGCGGCGCGGTTTCGCGGCCGCAACGCCCGCAGGCTCGCACCGACAGAACCCGCACCGCGTATCGCGGTCGGAGATTCTGGGCCCTGCGTCACACGATCCGGAGTTTTGGAATGTCGATTGTCATCCGCGATGTGCGCGAGCACGAGCTGGATTCGGTACTTGCTCTGAACAACGCGGCGGCCCCGACCATCCTCCCGATCGATCCGGCCAGACTCCGCCATTTCTACGCGAACAGCGAATACTTCCGGGTCGCCGAGCGCGACGGCACCCTCGCCGGCTTCATGATCGGCTGCGGCAGCCAATGCGAACACGACAGCAGCAACTTCCGCTGGTTCCGCGAGCGCCACGAGCGCTTCTTCTATATCGACCGCATCGTGGTGGCCAGCCGTCGCCGCGGCGGCGGTCTGGGCCGCGCGTTCTACGCCGATGCGCAAAGCTACGCCGAATTGCGCTACCCCAATATCGCCTGCGAAGTATTTCTGGACGCCGCGATCGATGCCGCCGTGCCCGACCCCGCGCTGCTGTTCCACGGCAGTTTCGGCTTCCGCGAAGTCGGCCAGCACGTCATGCCCGAAACCGGGCTGCGCGCGTCGATGCTGATGAAACCGCTGTGCAGCTACGACTGGGTGCGCGAAACCTACGGCGATCACCTGCCGCAACAGCCGTGGCTGATCGCGCCGCGTCAGCCCGCGATCGAACCCGCACCGCCGCGCGCGACCGGCACCGACGCATGAGCGCAGGCAAGTCCGCTCCGGTCGCCAATTACGAATTGGCCGGCGATCTGAAGATCGGCCAGGTCGGTATCGCCAATCTGCGCGTGCGCACGCTGGACCCGGCGCGCCTCGGCGCCGAAATGCGCGATCGCGTCGCCCGCGCGCCCAAATTGTTCGAGCGCGCGGCGGTGATCGTCGATTTCGGCGCGCTGCCCGGCACGCCGTCGGTCGCCGACGCGCGCGCATTGCTCGACGCGCTGCGCGACGCCGGCGCGATTCCAGTCGCGCTCGCCTACGGCAGCGGCGACAACGAGCGCCTGGCGGTCGAACTGGGCCTGCCGTTGTTGGCGAAATTCCGCGCGCAGTACGAACCGACGGGCGCCGATGCTGCGACGACCGCCGCGGCGCAACCCGCCGTCGAAGCGGCCGCCGAGCCTGCGCCCGCGAAAGCCGCCGTAGCGTCGTCGAGCGCACCATCGAGCGCGGCGCCGAAAACCGCGGCGCAAGCCGGCGGCGAACCGGGCTTGGTGCATACGGCGCCGGTACGCTCCGGGCAGCAGCTTTACACCGAAAATCGCGACCTGAGCCTGCTCGCCACCGTGGGCGCGGGCGCCGAAGTCATCGCCGACGGCAGCATCCACGTCTACGGCGCGCTGCGCGGCCGCGCCCTCGCCGGCGCGCGCGGCGAGGAAAAAGCGCGTATTTTCTGCCGCGAGTTCCATGCCGAGCTCGTGGCGATCGCCGGACATTACAAAGTGATGGACGAAATCCCCGCCGAACTGCGCGGCAAGGCCGTGCAGATTTGGCTGGAAAACGGACAACTCAACCTCGCGGCGCTGGCCTGACCGGCGCACGCTGCATTCATTCTCGGAGAACGACATTGGCCGAAATCATCGTAGTCACATCGGGGAAAGGCGGCGTGGGCAAGACCACGACCAGCGCGAGTCTCGCCTGCGGATTCGCGCGCCGCGGCAAGAAGGTAGCGGTGATCGACTTCGACGTCGGCCTGCGCAATCTCGACCTGATCATGGGCTGCGAACGGCGTGTGGTGTACGACTTCGTCAACGTCATCCACGGCGAAGCGTCGCTGAAACAGGCGCTGATCAAAGACAAACGTTTCGACACCCTGCACGTGCTGGCGGCGTCGCAAACCCGCGATAAAGACGCGCTGACCCGCGAAGGCGTGGAGAAAGTGCTGAAAGATCTGGCCGACGAAGGCTTCGACTACATCCTCTGCGATTCGCCCGCCGGCATCGAAAAAGGCGCGTTCCTAGCCATGTACTTCGCCGATCAGGCGGTAGTCGTCGTGAACCCGGAAGTCTCCAGCGTGCGCGACTCCGACCGCATTCTCGGCTTGCTCGCCTCGAAGACCCGCCGCGCCGAAAACGGCGAGCGCGTGAAAGAGCATTTGCTGCTCACTCGCTACAGCCCCGCGCGCGTGGAAACCGGCGAAATGCTCAGCATCAAGGACGTCGAAGACGTGCTGGGGCTGAAGA
>JAGNNB010000052.1 GCA_017990865.1 Lysobacteraceae bacterium | reverse complement strand
AAGCGATCACCGCGCCGATCAGGAACGACAGCAGCGCGACCAGCGGCACCGCGTCCAATCCCACTTGCTCCATGTGATACACGACGGAGACCGGGCGCAAGCGGCCCGGGTTGCGCAACAAGCGCAGCAATTTGACCAGGGTTTCGCCCAGGAAACTCACCAGCGCGACGATCTCGCGGCCGTTTTCGTGCATCGCATGACCGAGGCGCTCCAATGCGGCCAACACGCCGTACTCGCGTTTGGTTTTCGGCCGCTCGTCGCGCACATCGTCGATGGCCTGGACCAGCGCGGCGTGATCGCCGTTGAATTCCAGAGCGTCGTCGGCGAGGCCGCGACGCGTCGCGTAGCGCAGCAGTTGCAGCACGCCCAGCGAATCCAAACGCCGTACCTCGCGGGCGTCGATGCGCCCCACGTTCTCGTCGGTCTCGCGCAGAGCGGCGGCGATGGCGTCGGCGTGTTCGAGCGTCCAATCGCCGGAGAGCCGCAGCCGCGTGGGATCTTGCGGATCGATGTCGGTGCGCGGCGCGCTGTGGGTGGTAGGCGTCATCGTGCGGGTTCCGATCGCGCGGTTCCGACGGCGGCGGGCATCGCGTTCAACCGCGCAACCGCGGCACGCCGTGGGCGTCGCGCTCTTCGATCGCGGCTTCGTCGAGGATACGTTGGCGCAGATCGCGACCGGGCAGCGCTTCCGCGAGTTCGCCGCGCTGCACGCGCAGCGCGTTGGCGTAGCACAGGCGCGCGCCGGCGTCGTCGCCGTGCTGAACGACGCCGTGGCCGAGTTCTTCCCAGGCGCGGCTGGCCCACACGGGGTCGTCGCCGCTTTGCGCGATGGCGCGGTGCAAATAACGTTCGGCGACCGGCCACTGCCCTTGCGCGCGCGCCAGACGGGCTGAGCCCAGCAGCGCGCCGGGGCTGGCTGGATGCCGTTGCAGCCACGCGTCGACGTTGGCGCGGCGGCGTTCGATCGCGGTCGCGTCCAATCGCGTCAGCGACAAACCGCCGTAAAACGCGGCCAAGGTTTGATCCCAGTGCGCTTCGAGCGCGCGTTCGATGCTGGAGGCCGCGGCTTCGTCCCAACGCAAATCCGCGGCGCGTTCGGCGTAGGCCAGCACCACCGCCGCGTCGTCGCGCAGAGCGGGCGGCAGGGCATCCCAGTGATCGGCGAGCGCGTGCGCGTCGGCGGCGCCGCGCAGCCCGCCTTCGGCCCATTGCCGCTCGCGTTCGGCCAAGGCCGCCGCAGGCAAGGCGTGTTGCTGACGTAACGCGCCGAGCATGCCGTAGGCCTCGCCGGCGCGGCCATCGGCGGCCAGGGCCTCGGCGCGCAACAGCAGCGCGCGCGGCGGCAGCGGCCCGGAGACGGCGTCCAGCGTGTCGACGACGTCGGCATAGCGGCCTTCGCGCTGCGCCGTGCGCGCCAATGCGATCGCGCGCGCGGCCGGATGGCGTTCGCCCAGCGCGTCCAAATGCGAAGCGGCTGCGCTGTCGTCGCCACGCGCCTGCGCCGCGCGCGCGGCCGCGGTGCGCGCGGGCGCTTCGAAACGGCGATCCTGCGCCGCCAGCGCCAGCAATTTCTCGGCGCGCGCGTAATGTCCGTGATGCAGCGCATCCAAGCCGTCGCCCAAGCGCAGCCGCGCAGAGCGCTCGCGGCGCTGGCGCCACAGCCGGAACGGCAGCAGCAACAACTTCCACAGCAGCCACGCCAAGAACCCGGCGATCGCGAACAACAACAGCGCCGCCGCCAGCGTGGTTTCGTAGCGCGTGCCGCGATAGCGCACCAACACGAAACCGGGGTCTTGCACCAGCAACTGCGCGATCAGCGCACCGGCCAGCGCCAGCACGATCCAGAACAGCAAGTGGCGGAAAACGTTCATTCTGTGGTGCGTTCTTTCGTTAGTATCCGGCGTCGTAGCGGTGAGTGACGATTATTCGACGAATCTGTAGCGCAGCCATGCTGGCCTCACGCCGCTTTCGAGGAACTCGGTTATCGCCAAGAACGAACGATCCTTCCGCATGAATTCTTCTCTCGGCTGGGGATCCTCCGACATCATGGCCTCGGACAATGGCTCATCGAGAGGGATCGGGTATTTTTCGTCGATTGCACGATACTCGCTGTGGTTGTCGTCGAGGAAGATCAGGCGGGCGTGAGAACCGCACCATCGCAGGCTGAAGAAACTTTCGGCGTCGCGCCTGGCGCCGAACAGCCGCATCCACCATGGGTTTGGTCCATGGTCGACCCATGCACAGAGCGAACCCGATCCGCGCGATTTCGCTTCGAGCGCAGAGGTTTTCATCGCGTTCAGTGACGGAAATTCGGTCTCGGATTCGTCGATTTCGAGGAAAAAACGTTTTTCGGCGAAGGCTTCCATCGGTATGGGAAATTTCGGCTTAATGTTTGTCACGCTGACTGCGCAATTGCGCCAGCGTGCTGCCCTGCGTCGGCAGCGACAGACGCAGCGGTTTTTCGCGCAGAGCGACCAGGGCCGCCTGTCGTTCGCGGCGTTTGGGCGTGTCCGGCCACAGCCGGACGATCCAGCCGTCGGCGCGCTGCAGGGCCGCTCGGTAGGCGGGTTCGTCGCGGCGTTCGACCGCCGCGCGCGCCAAGGTCAATTCCATCTGCAGCGCGAGAAAACCGGCACGACGCTCGTCGCCGCGGACGGCGAGCGTCGGGTCGGCGGGCGCGATGGTGACGAGTTTCGAGAACATCCGCTCCCACCACGGCGCGTCGGCCGCAGCCGGGGTCGCGCGTTGCGAGTCGTCGATCGGTTCGGGCAGGGCCACGGCGAAGGCGTCGAGCGCGGTCGACGCCGTGCGCGCGGGGTCGGCTTTCACCGCGTCCAGATCCGCGCGTTCCTGCGCCAGGGTCTGGCGCAGGTTGAGCAGGCCCGGCGCGTCCACGCCGTCCAGCACGCCCGCGGCCAGCGCATAGGCGCGGCGCGCGCCATCCAAATCGGCCGATAAAGCCAGTCGTTGTTCGGCGGCGGTGAGCAGCAGTTCGGCTTCGTCCAAGCGCAGCGCCTGCGCGCCTTGCCGATTGGCGTCGGCGAGTTTCGCGACTTGGTCTTCGAGAATGCTGGAGCGTTGGCTGATGCCGAGCAATTCGTCGCGCAGCACGCGATTGGTCGCATCCGCTTGTTGCATCCGCTGCGCGTGGCTGCGCGCGTCGCGGCGCAGGCCCTCGAGGCGGCTTTCGACCGCGCGCAGGCGTTCCGCACTGTCGGCGGCGGCGGCGCGGGTTCGCGCATCGCGACGTTGACCGTCGTACCACAGCCCGCCGGCCAGGGCGAACGCCGCCAGCGTCAACAGCCACCACATCGCGCCGCCGCGACGTCGCGGAGCGTTCGCGCCGCGCGACGCGGTCGAAGCCTCGGACGACGCCACAGACGACACCACCGGCGTCGTGGGCGTTGCGGCGGGCGTCGATGGCGCGGCGGGTGCGGGAATGTCGTCGGTCATGCCGGTGGGAGAGCGGGCGACGGCGCCCATGTTAGCCGGAACGCTCGCGATCGCCGCAAGGGAATTCGCAGCGCTGCGCAGAAGCCGCGTTTATGCGCGTCGCTTGCGCAAGCAACGACGGCCGCGGCGTGCGAAATCTCGGTGGATTCGTCATCGGGCCGGTTGCGGCGCAAACGATGGGCGATGCGACGCGCCCGGCATGCGCGCGAACGCTCAATCGGCCGTCGCCGCCGCAAGCAGTCGCCGCGGTCGCGGCCCGTCGGCCAGCCGCACGTCCGCGCAGCCCAGTGCGCGCGCGATCTGCGCCAGTCGCGCGCTCGCCGCCGCGACGCGCGCGCTGCGCAGGCGCTCGGCGATGTCGGCGGGCGCGACGGCGAACGCATATTGCAAGGCTTCGCCGCTGCTCAGCGGTACGCACCACGGCCCCGCGACCGCGCGCAGACGCGCCCAGGTCGCGGCGTTCGGGATCAGTGGCTCGCGTGCGTAGACATCGGCGCGCAGCACGGTCGCGCCGCGCGCGATGAGCGTCGGCGCGATGCGATCGCGACCGCCGGGTGCGGTGAGCAGACCGATGCGCCGACCGGCGGCATCCATCAAGCCGGGCAGGGCCAACAAACCCTCGCTGTCGGTGCGATCGGGAATCTCGACCCCGGCCACGCCCGCGCGCCGCAATGCCGCGGCGGTGCCGGTGCCGATCGCGTACCAGCGCTGACCGCGTCGTGGGCGCAGGGCGCGCAAGGAGGCGGCCGCGCGCGCCGCGGCGGGGCTGGTGACGATGACCGCTTCCGCCGCCAAGGCCCCGCGCAAGGCCGCGCGGGTCGCGGGGTCGTCGCGCGGCGCGATGCGCCAGGGCGAGAGCGCCACCGTGCGCAGACCCAAATCGGAGGCCGCGCGCCGCATCGCGGCGTGGTCGCCGGTCGGACGCATCGAGACGACGGTGTAGGATTCGCGGCGCGCGGGCATCGGCGCAGCTTGCGGATTCGTCGCCGCGCCCGCAAGGCGGCAGATTGCGGAGTGCGGATCGCGGCACGCGCGGATCGCGAGCGAAACCATGCGCCGCGCTCGCGTCGCAGGTTGCGCGGTTCTGTCCGCACCGCTGCGTCCTGATCGCCATGTCGCTCGATCTCACGCCGCCTACACGCCTCTCTCCCTGAGTTTTCGCGCATGACCGCCGATGCTTCCGCCCCGATTTCCGACGCCGCCGATCGCGCACCGCTCGAAGCGGACGGCACGGTCGCGTTGCGGCGCCTCGAAGCGGAATTGCTGGCGATGCCGCCGGTCGCGGCGCTGAAGCTGCGAGTGGACGGTTACGACGGCGATACCTTGCGCCTGAGCGCGCCGCTGAGCGCCAACGTCAACGACAAGGGCTGCGCGTTCGGCGGCAGTCTGGTGTCGCTGATGACCTTGGCCGGCTGGGGCCTGGTGACCGCGAAATTGTCGGATGCCGGCATCGACGCCGAGGTCTACGTCGCCGACAGCGAGGTGCGTTACCGCGCACCGCTGTACGCCGACCTGCAGGCCGCCGTCGTCCTGGCCGAAGGCGAAGACTGGCCCGCGTTCGTCGCGATGCTGCGCGAACGCGGCAAAGCCCGGCTGGAGGTGTTCGCGCGCATCGACACCCCCGACGGCGCCGTGGCCTGCGAGTGCCGTTCACGGTTCGTCGCGAAGCGGCGAACCGCGACGGAGTAGGATGCGCCGGTCGCCCCGACGCCTCCGCCGAGTTCTCGCCATGCCCGCTCCGCTGCGTTCGCTCTGCCTGTGCTTGCTCGGACTGCTGATCTTCGCCGTGCCCCACGGTGCCCTCGCGCAGAAGGTCAAGCTCAAGCAGCCGAAGATGCTGCAGCAATTGCAGGAGGACTATTCGAAGGCGATCCGCTGGAACGATTTCGAGGGCGCCTGGACGGTGTTGGACCCGGCATACCGCGAAGCCAATCCGATCACCGACGCCGAGTTCTCGCGCTACGAGCAAATCCAAGTCACCGCCTTCGAGGATTTGGATTCGCGCGTCCTGCCCGACGGCAGCGTCGAACGCGCGGTGCGCATCGAATTGGTCAACCGCCATACGCTCAGCCAGCGGAGCCTGCGCTTCACTGAAGTTTGGCGCTACGACCCGACGACCAAACGTTGGTGGCTCAGCAGCGGCCTGCCGAATTTCTGGGAAGGGCGTTAAGCGCCGCAAACGCCGTCGTCCGGCGTGGGCGGAGCGTGCGTCCGGCCCTCGCTTTTGCGTCGCCCGCGCGGACAGGCGACAATTCGCGCCCCTGATCGCGCCTGGCTTCTGAAGTGGATTACGAAACCCTGTCGGCCTTCATCGGCCGCCACCCCCTGCTGGGCATGGGCCTGGTCGGCCTGACCGTCGCCATTCTCATCAACGAACTCTCGCCGCTGTTCCGCGGCTACAAGGCGCTGCGCCCCGGTGAGCTGACGGCGTTGATCAATCGCGAAGGCGCCTTGGTCGTCGATATCCGCGCCTTCGCCGATTTCGACAAAGGCCACATCGTCGGGTCCAAAAACGTGCTGCCGAGCCAGTTCGATCCGGACAGCAAGCTTCTGGCCGGATCGAAGGATTCGCCGGTGGTGGTGGTGTGCCACCGCGGCATCACCGCCAGCGGGTTCGCGCGGCGGCTCAAGCGCGCCGGTTTCAGCCAGGTCAGCGTGCTCGAAGGCGGTATCGAGGCTTGGCAGAGCGCGGATTTGCCGCTGGTCAAAGGCCGCGGCTGAACCTTGCGGTCGGTGGGTGCGCTGAGCATCCACCGCGTCAACCGCAGACTCGATCGCACAACGCATCGATCATTCGAGCCCGTCGATCCGCGCCAAGTCCTTTTTCGGCCTCGCGGCTTGTAAACCCGTTCCCCCGCGCCCAGATCGGTCTCGCGACGGGATCGGCCGCTCTCCGCGCGGCCTCGACGGCCATGCGATAATCGGCTTCTTTGCGCGGTTCGCCGCGTCCGCCGTCTTCCCTTATCCCGAACTTATCCAGGAGCTCCGCCATGTCCGAACCCGTCGCCAACGGCGCCGCCGCCGAAGCCACCGGCCCCACCTTCTCGGTCGAAAAAATCTACGTCAAAGACGTGTCTTTCGAGGCCCCCGGCGCGCCGCAGGTGTTCAGCGAACAGGGCCAGCCCAGCTTGGAAATGAACCTCAACCAGCGCGTGCAGCGCGTGGCCGATGCGCTGTTCGAAGTCGAACTCGGCGTCACCCTGACCTGCAAGCTGGTCGACAAGACCGTGTACCTGGTCGAAGTGCGCCAAGCCGGCCTGTTCGGCCTCAACGGTTTCGACGAGCAAACCCTCGACGCCATGCTCGGCGTGCATTGCCCGACCATCCTGTATCCGTACGCCCGCCAGACGGTCAGCGACATGATCAGCGCCGGCGGTTTCCCGCCGTTCCTGCTGCAGCCGATCAACTTCGAAGGCCTGTACGCCGAAAGCCTGCGTCAGCGTCAGGCCCAAGGCCAGGCCGGCACGTTCGGCGACGTCGCCGGTAACGCCTAAACCCGTCGCTGGCTGCGGTCGTTCCGATGCCGCATTCCGCCACGCCGCGCGACCCCGCCGCGCGACCGTCGTTTCCGGCGGTCGCGGTGCTCGGCGCGGGGTCCTGGGGCACCGCGCTGGCCGCGCTGATCGCGCGGCACGGCTATCCCACGGTGCTGTGGGGCCGCGATGCCGCCACCATTGCCGGCATCGAGCACGGCCACGAAAACGCCCGCTACCTGCCGGGCATCGCCTTACCCGACACCCTGCGCGCCACCACCGATCTCGCCGCCGCACTGCGCGGCTGCGATCTGGTGCTGGTGGTCGTGCCCTCGCACGCCTTCGCCGAAACCTTGCGCGACCTCGCGCCGCTGCGCCCGGCGCATGCCGGGGTGGCTTGGGCGACCAAGGGCTTCGAACCCGGTTCGGGTCGCTTCCTGCATGAAGTCGCGGCCGGGATATTGCCGGACGACGTGCCGCTGGCCGTGGTCACCGGCCCCTCGTTCGCCAAGGAAGTGGCCGCCGGCCTGCCGACCGCGCTGACCGTGCATTCGGACACCGCCGCCTTCGCGCAGCGGGTGGCCGAAGTGCTGCACGGCCCCGCGTTCCGCGCCTACACCGGTGAAGACATGCTGGGCGCGGAACTCGGTGGCGCGATGAAGAACGTCCTGGCGGTCGCCACCGGCGTCGCCGACGGCATGAATCTCGGCCTCAACGCCCGCGCCGGGCTGATCACCCGCGGCCTCAACGAAATGTTGCGCTTGAACGTCGCTATCGGCGGCAAGGCCGAAACGCTGATGGGGCTCGCTGGCTTGGGCGATCTGGTACTGACCTGTACCGGCGATCTGTCGCGTAACCGTCGCCTGGGCCTTGCGCTCGGTCGCGGCCAATCGATCGACGACGCGGTGCGCGAGATCGGCCAAGTGGTCGAATCCATCCAAACCGCGGACGAAGTGATGCGCCAGGCGCAGCGTCACGGCGTGGAACTGCCGATCTCCAGCACCGTGCGCGATGTGCTCAACGGCGAGATCACGCCCGCCGAAGGTTTGAAGCGACTGATGTCGCGCGAGCAAAAACCCGAATATCCGCAAGGCTTATTTCGCGACTGAGCGCCCCGCAGGCCTAGCGGTTTGTTTCCAGCGGCTCCGAACGAAAAAACCCGGCGAAATGCCGGGTTTTTCGTGCTTCGCGTCGATCGCGAATCAGAAGCTGGCGCGCACGCCGATGTTGAAACGGCTGACGTCGCCGCCGGCATCGAGTTCGCCGACCAAGCCCCAGGTGTCGTTGAACACCACATGCATGCCGAGCGTGCCGATCACGTCGCCTTCGTAGGCGCCGCCGTCGACGTAGTTCGCTTTCACCCAGCCTTCGATGCTGTTGGACAGCGCGCCGCGCACGCCCACGCCAAGGCGGGTGTTGTTGCGTACGTCTTTGTCGGAGCCGTCGTCGAACTCTTGACGCTGGAAGTTGACGTCGGCGATCAAGTCGACGTTGTCGGCGAAGTTGTAGCGGTAGCCCAACCCCAGATCCAACTCCATCGCATCGATGTCGACCGGCAAGTCGCTGCTCTTGCTGAAAGCCAGGCCGCCCTTGAAGCTGAGGTTGTCGTTCATTTCGACTTCGCTGCGGATGTACACGCCGTCATAGTCGAAGGTATCGGTGATATCGCTGTCGATGCTCAGGCGTTTGAAACCGCCTTCGACGTAAGTGTAGCTGCCCAGGCTATCGCGAGCGGATGCGGCGAACGGGACGAGCGCCAGGACCAGCGCGGCGGTAAGTTGCTTCTTCATGAATCTCCCCAGGGTTTGGATGCTCTTGGTTCCGTGCGCGAGGGCGCAGGAGCGAGAGTGTAGCGAAGCTCTCGGCGGTTTGGCGCGACCGACACCCCGAAATCCGGCTCGAAAGCGCGGTTTGGGGCCGTTATCGCCCGATCGGGCTTCCCGAACAGCCCCGGTGCGGCGCTGGCGGATACGGCGCACGCCCGTCGCCGAAGCTTGGCGGGGCCGCTTGCGGCGATGCCGCGAAGCCCGCCTCGGGCCCTGCGGACCGGGCAAAAAGAAGCCCGGCCGGAGCCGGGCTTGGGACGCGACGCAGAATCGCCGTGGATAGTGCGATGTGAAGTTTCACGAAGAGTCGCGTTTGCCGCACTTTGGGCGTGCGGCGACCCTGCACGGGTGACGATTCGGGCCGGAGCCCGAAAGGAGTCGGCCGGGTGAGCCCGGCCGACGGGGGGATGATACCGGCAAGTCGGTCATTTTCGTGACGCCCGTCGCGCGGACGCACACCGACGATGCGCTTACCAGCTAAACCGCGGGCCGACGAACCACTGGGCGTCGCCGTCGGCGAATTTCACGTCGCCGTTGAGGCCCCAGTTCTGGTTGAACTTCACGTTGGCGCCCAAACGACCGTAGAAATCGCCGTCGATGTCCTCGTAATCCTCGTAACCGGCGAGGGCGTAGGCGTCCACGTGCGTGCCGAGCGCGCCGCGCACACCGGCTTCCGCGCTGTAGCCGTCGAAATCGAGATTGCTGCCGGCGTCGAACTTCTCGTAAGCGATGCGGGTGACCAAGTCGACCTTCGAAGTCAGCTCCTGGTTATAGCCCACGCCAATGCGCCATTGGTCGAAATCGACGTTGGTGTTGTCGATCTTCTGATTGCCGTAGCCGCCGAACAGATGGAAGTTCGGATGCACCGCGACCGAGGCGTCGATGCCGTAGCCGTCGGCGTCGGGCGCGCCATCGTTGTTGTTGGTGGCGGTGTAGCCGCCCTGAACATGGTTGTAGGAGACGCCCTCGGCGGCGGAGGCCGCGAACGGAAGGGCGGCCAGCAAAGTCAGGGCGAGCACAGAACGCTTCATGAGAAACCTCGTTGTCTTGGGGGGCCGATGCCGGCGGCGAGAGAGAGGGGAGGGAACCCCGCCGGCACCGGTGAGACGCATTCTCAACATCGCCCTACAACGAAACCTTAATATTGAACTGGCCGGTACGGGAACTTTTTCGATTCGTTCAGGCAGGCATCGAGCAACGGTCAGCGCCGCCGTCGGAGTTCACGCGGCAGGGAAGAACGAAATCGCGAGTGGTCAGGGGCTGCTGAGCGCAGCAACTCGGCGAGCGGTACGGCTCGCAACGGTCACGATATGCGGGCATCGACCGGCAAGATCGCCGATCGGCAGGCTTCATCGCCTGTCAGCGCATGCCGCGTGCCGTCGGCGTCGCGTTTGCGCTCTGTCCGCAGCGCAGGAAAGGCGAGCGGGCGAGCCAGTCGGTGTCGGGGTAATACGCGAAGACGAGTTGGCCGTCCTTGAGCGTATCGATCAGCGACTGGGCGACCGCCGGGCGCAGGGCGGGGCAGCCGAGGCTGCGGCCGAGGCGGCCTTGCAGCAGCGCTTGCGCGGGATCGACGTACGGGGCGCCGTGCATGACGATTGCGCGGTCGCGGGCGCGGTCGTTGAAGCCGGGTTCCAAGCCGTCCATGCGCAGCGAATAGCCGTTGCCGCCGACGTAGGTTTCGGCGGTGGCGAACAGGCCCAAGCTGGATTGATAACTGCCGTCGCGATTGGAAAACGCGGTCGCGAAGTTTTCGCCGCTGCCGCGGCCGTGGGCGACGTGTTCGGCGTAGAGCAAGCGCTCGCGTTCCAGATCGAACACCCACAGCCGCGGTTCGGTGGACGGGCGCGAATAATCGATCACCGCCAAGCGCGGCGCGCGGGCGACGGTGCCGGAATGCAGGGCGCAAGCGCGCGCGTCGAGGGCCAGCGCGAGGACATCCCGATTCAGCGACGGTGCGGCGACTTGCAGGCGTCGCAGCAGGCGCTCGCCCGACGGCGCGACCGACGCCGCGACAGTGGCCGTCGATGCGAATGCAGGCGCATCGTGGTCGGAGGCGAGAGTGCTCGAGGCGAGTGCGCCGGCGGCGAGCAGGCTCGCGGCCGTGAGGGCGGGGCGGATCATCCGGGCAGATTAGTCGCCGGGCCGCGGTTCGGTCGAGGGCGGCGCGACAGGCGGTGCGACAGGCGGCGCGACAGGTGGCGTAGCGGATGGTGCGGCTGGCGGTCGATCGGCGCTCAGGACGGTCATGCCGTCGTCGTCGTCGCGGGCGTGCAGGGCTTCGTCGGTGACGATCAAGGTGGTGCCGGGGGTCAGGCTGTCGTAGACCGCGCGGGCGAATTCGGGCGCGATGCCAATGTCGCCGCGCGCCGCTGCCGCCGCGAGCGCATCGGCGGCCGGGGGCGCGCCCGCAACAGTCGGCTTGGGCGCGCGCGCGGACAACGCCATCCAGCGCAGGGCGGGGCGATCGGGCACCACCGCGCTCGTGCCTTCGCCGCTGCCTTCCAGCAGCACGTAGGCCCGCATGCCGCGCGGCGGGTCGGTCGCGAACGCCACCGGCGCGCGGCCGATCTCCACACCGTTGCGCAGCACCGCGATTTCGCGGTCGTGCGTACTCAGCACCAGGGTGAGCGGGCCTTCCGGCGACGCCTCCGGCGCCCAGCGATAGGCCGTCGTCGGCGCTTCGACGAGCGGCGCACTCGCGGCGCCCGTTCTTGCGTCCACCGGCGCGAACAAGCCGGGATATGCGACGGTCGGCGCATGCGAAGCCTCATCGGCGATCACCACGGTCATGCCTTGGCTGGTGATGCCGAACAGTTTTTCCGAGAACGCGTACGGCAATCGCACGCAGCCGTGCGACGCCGGATAGTTCGGCACCTTGCCCGCGTGCAGCGCCACGCCGTCCCAGGTGAGCCGCTGCATGAACGGCATCGGCGCGTTGTCGTAGAGGTTGGAGTAATGCTCGCGGCTTTTCTGCAGGATGGTGAACACGCCGGTCGGCGTTTCGTAGCCGCGTTTGCCGGTGCTCACCGTCGAAATCGCGATGCGCACGCCATTGCGA
>JAGNNB010000448.1 GCA_017990865.1 Lysobacteraceae bacterium | reverse complement strand
CTAATAGCCGCCGCGCGGTTTGATCGGGTCGCTCACCGGGCGCACCACATCTTGCGTCGGCAACGTGGTCGCGTTTTTCGCGTCGGCGAAAAAACTACGGCCGGCGATCGTGGGAATATCCTCGATCAAACCGGCCGTTATCAGCGCCTGCGCCACCAGTGCGGTGCCGCCTTGTTCGTACATTTCCGCCGCGGTGTAGCGGCCACCGGGCTTCAAATCCGCGATCACCGGCGTGTTCGCGCTGGCCGCTTCGAATTCTTCCAGATCGAACTTCACGCCGGCCTCGTGCGCGATAGCCAGCAGATGCAGCGCGGCGTTGGTGGAACCGGCCGTCGCCGACACCGCGCGCGCCGCGTTGCGCAGCGCCGCGGGCGTGAGCAATTGTCGCGGCGTTGGGCCGCCGTCGGTCAGCAGTTTCATCGCCAGTGCGCCGCAGCGTTCGGCGGCATTCGCTTTTTCCGGATGCACCGCAGGAATGTCGTTGTCGCCGAGCGGCGACAGGCCGAGGAAGGTCAGCACCATCGCCATCGTGTTCGCGGTGAACTGGCCGCCGCAGGCGCCCGCGCCGGGACAGGCCTTGCGCTCGATCTCGCCCAGTTCGGCGTCGTCGATTTTGCCGGCGGCGTGCGCGCCCACCGCTTCGAACACGTCCTGCACGGTCAACGCGCGTTCGCCGCTGCTGCCGTCGGCATGTTTGGTTTTGCATTTGCCTGGCATGATCGTGCCGCCGTAGAGAATCACCGACGGCACATCCAAGCGCGCCGCCGCCATCGCGGCGGCGGGGATGGTCTTGTCGCAGCCCACCAGCACCACCATCGCGTCGAGGCAGTGACCGCTCACGGCCAGTTCGATCGAATCGGCGATGGTTTCGCGCGAAGCCAGCGACGCGCGCATGCCGTCGCTGCCCATGGCGATGCCGTCGGTGACCGCGATGGTGTTGAACTCGATCGGCGTGCCGCCAGCCGCGATCACGCCGCGACGCACGTCCTGCGCCAGATCGCGCAGGGTGATGTTGCAAGGCGAGACGTCGGACCACGTCGACACCACCGCCACCAGCGGTTTGGCGATGGCCGCATCGTCCAGCCCCGTGGCGCGCAGCATGGCGCGGGCGGGAGCGCGGGCGGGGCCGGTTTTGATCGCGTCGCTGTGCATCTGAATCGGAATCCTTCGAACGTTTCGGAAAAAGCCGGGCTCAGAATGCGAAACCCCCCGCACCTTTCGGATGCGGGGGGTTTCGTCTGAACCCGGGGTTGTGTGTCGCGCAACCCTATCCCGCACCTGTGAGGCTGGTAATAAGGACGACGACGACAAGAACGAGCGCGGTTCGTATCCACACGACGTTCGGCAGCGCGCGTTGCGAAGCATCGGCTGCGCGCAATGCGAGCGCCCGCGCCGCGATATTCGCGGTGGCGTCGTGTGGGCGGTGGATGCTGCGCTGCGTCATATTCGAAGAGGAACACGCCCCCAAGCGGAATGTCAACCCCCGGCGTGCTGATATTTCGTCATAAGGCCTCAAGGGCGCGATGGCGCGGGCACGAATTCCTTTCGCGTCAATGCGATACGCGCGGGCCGTGCACGACACGCGACTTTCGTCGTAACGCCAATCGGGCTTCGAAACCGTCGCGATGTCGACGTATTCAATGCGTCGAGTGCGCGGAAATTCCGATTCGAACGCGGGGAGTTCATGCGTCGGCAACGCATCGATCGCGGGTTGAACGCAGTCGGTCCTCCGTTCGATCGCGGGACCGGGCCGGGCGGGTCGCCGCACGGCTAGTGCTTCGGATCGGCGTTCTTTGACCGGCCCCCGTGACGCCTGTCGCCGGCGGGTCTAGACTCGGCCTGCAAGCGAGAGCCGACGCATTTCGGCTCGGTGCGGTCGAGGGGCCCGAATGAAGCCGACGGATATCCGCCACCCAGACACCTTCCATCGGGTCGTCGATTGTCAGTGGGCTTGCCCGGCGCATACGCCGGTGCCCGAATACATCCGCTTGATCGCCTCCGGACGCTACGCCGATGCCTATATGGTGAATTGGCGCAGCAATGTCTTTCCCGGGATTCTCGGCCGCACCTGCGACCGGCCCTGCGAGCCGGCGTGTCGGCGCGGGCGGGTCGAAGAGAACAACGACGCGCATCTGGAACAAACCCAGCCCGGCGAGAACAAACCCGAACCGGTCGCCATCTGTCGCCTCAAGCGCGTGGCCGCCGATCTCAAGGGCGATGTTTCGGCGCGCATGCCCAAGCCGGCGACGGAAAAGAACGGTAAACGCGTCGCCTGCATCGGCGCCGGGCCGTCGTCGCTGACGGTGGCGCGCGATCTGGCGCCGCTGGGCTACCACGTCACCGTGTTCGAGGCCGATCCGAAGGCCGGCGGCTTCATGCGCACGCAAGTGCCGCGGTTCCGCCTGCCGGAAGCGGTGATCGACGAGGAAACCGGCTACATCCTCGACCTCGGTGTCGAATTCGTCGGCAATCGGCGGATCGAATCGATGAAGGAATTGCTCGCGCAAGACTACGACGCGATTTTCGTCGGCACCGGCGCGCCGCGCGGTCGCGATCTGGACATCCCCGGGCGCCAGGAAGCCGCGGCGCAGATTCATGTCGGCCTGGATTGGCTGGCGAACGTGTACTTCGGCCACATCACCAAAGTCGGCAAGCGCGTTTTGGTGCTGGGCGGCGGCAACACAGCGATGGACTGTTGCCGTTCCGCGCGCCGCCTCGGCGGCAAAGACGTGAAAGTGATCGTGCGCTCCGGTTTCGACGAAATGAAAGCCAGCCCATGGGAAAAAGAGGACGCGATGCACGAAGGCATCCCGATTCTCGATTTCCGCGTGCCCAAAGCCTTCATCCACGCCAGCGGCCGTTTGACCGGCATGACCTTCGAGAGAGTGCGCGCCGTCTACGACGACAAAGGCAAGCGCTCGCTGGTGCCGACCGGCGAAGACGACGAGTTCTTCCCCTGCGACGAAGTGTTGATCGCGGTGGGCCAGGAAAACGCGTTCCCGTGGATCGAACGCGAGCTCGGCATCGAGTTCGATCGCTGGGGCATGCCGGTGGTCGACGAAATCACGCATCAATCGACCTTGCCGAACGTCCTGTTCGGCGGCGACGCGGCGTTCGAGCCGAAAAACATCATCTGGGCGGTGGCGCATGGACACGCCGCGGCGATCAGCATCGACAAACTGCTGCACGG
>JAGNNB010000447.1 GCA_017990865.1 Lysobacteraceae bacterium | reverse complement strand
GCTGGCGACCGCGCAGTACGAGCGCACGCTGACGTTCGACTTGTCGACGGTGGGGCGCAATATGGCCGGGCCGTCCAACCCGCATGCGCGCGTCGCCGTTGCCGATCTCGCGGCGAAAGGCATCGCCGGCAACCTCGACGCCGCGCGCGCGCAGGAAGCCGCAGGGCTGATGCCCGACGGCGCGGTGATCATCGCCGCCATCACCAGTTGCACCAACACCTCGAACCCGCGCAACGTCATCGCCGCCGGTCTGCTGGCGCGGAACGCCCGCCGCGCGGGTCTGGTGCGCAAGCCGTGGGTGAAAAGCTCGCTCGCGCCCGGTTCCAAAACCGTCGCGTTGTATCTCGAAGAGGCCGGGTTGAAAGACGATCTCGAAGCGCTCGGCTTCGGCATCGTCGCTTTCGCCTGCACCACCTGCAACGGCATGAGCGGCGCGCTGGATCCCAAAATTCAGCAGGAAATCGTCGATCGCGATTTGTATGCGACGGCGGTGTTGAGCGGCAATCGCAATTTCGACGGTCGTATCCATCCGTACGCGAAACAGGCGTTTCTCGCCTCGCCGCCGCTGGTCGTGGCCTACGCCATCGCCGGCACGATTCGTTTCGATATCGAGAAAGATACCTTGGGTTTCGATGCGAACGGCAACGCGATCACCTTGAAAGATTTGTGGCCGAGCGATGCCGAGATCGACGCCATCGTCAAAGCCAGCGTGAAGCCCGAACAATTCCGCAAAGTGTACGAGCCGATGTTCAAGGTGGTGGTCGAACACGGCGAACGCGTCAGCCCGCTGTACGACTGGCGCCCGATGAGCACTTACATCCGTCGTCCGCCTTACTGGGAAGGCGCGCTGGCGAAACCGCGCACGCTGCAAGGCCTGCGTCCGCTGGCGGTGTTGGGCGACAACATCACTACCGATCACTTGTCGCCGTCGAACGCGATCATGTTGAACAGTGCTGCCGGCGAATACTTGGCGAAAATGGGCTTGCCGGAAGAGGACTTCAATTCCTATGCCACGCATCGTGGCGATCACCTCACCGCGCAACGCGCGACCTTCGCGAATCCGACCCTGCTCAACGAAATGGTGCGCAACGCCGACGGCACGGTGAAGAAAGGCTCGCTGGCGCGCATCGAACCTGAAGGGCAAGTCGTGCGCATGTGGGAAGCGATCGAAACCTACATGGAGCGCGGTCAACCGTTGATCATCGTCGCCGGTGCCGACTACGGCCAAGGCAGTTCGCGCGATTGGGCGGCGAAGGGCGTGCGTCTCGCGGGCGTGGAAGCGATCGCGGCCGAAGGCTTCGAGCGGATTCACCGCACCAATCTCATCGGCATGGGCGTATTGCCGATGGAATTCAAACCCGGCACGACACGACTGACGCTGGGCCTCGACGGCACCGAAACCTACGATGTGATCGGCGCACGCACCCCGCGCGCCGATCTCACCCTCGTCGTCCATCGCCGCAACGGCGAACGCCTCGAAGTGCCGGTGATCTGCCGCCTCGACACCGCCGAAGAAGTCTCGATCTACGAAGCCGGCGGCGTGCTGCAGCGGTTCGCGCAGGATTTTCTGGAAGCGAACAAAGTGGCTTGAGAGCCTGTTCAAAACCCCAGATGAAGCATGCGTTGAGGGGCATGCGCTGAGCGGCATTCCGTCGCTGCCTTGCCGGAGGTCATCGGCAGGGCTATGCTCTTGGCAATCTTTGCCAAAGGAGCCTGCCGTGGCCACGATGAACATCTCGCTGCCCGACGATTTGAAGGCGTTCGTGGACGCCCAGGTCGCCGAGCATGCGTATGGCTCGACCAGCGAATACCTTCGCGAGTTGATCCGCCAGAATCGGCGCGCCCAGGCTGCGGAAACGCTGCGAAAACTCATCGCGGAAGGACTGGCGTCCGGGCCGGCCACGCCGCAGGAGCCTGACTTTTTCGACCAACTGCGCGAGCGTGCCCGCCAGCGCGCTGAGCAGGGCGGTCGGTGAAGCCGATCTATTGGCGCGACGCCGCGCGCCGCGATCTGGACGATGCCGCTGCCTGGTACGCACAGCAAGGCGGTTTCCCGCTGGAAACCCGCTTCATCGCGGCGGTGGAAGCCACTTCGAGCATTCTTCGCGAACATCCCGCGGCAGGCTCCACGCGTCATGCCGAAGACGTGCCCGGCTTGCCGACCCCGCTGCGCTTCTTTCCCGTCCGCGACTTCGAGCGCTACCTGCTGTACTACCTCGACCTGCCCGCCCATGTCGAAGTGCTCCGCGTGTGGAATGCCGCCCGCGGGCTGGAGGCGTTGATGGAGGACGCGCCATGACCGCGGTCGCAGCCGGCGCGACCCGTCGCCGCACACTGCGGCATCCCCTTTTTCGAGAGTGTCGATTCGCATGCCCACATTGAACTGGATCGGCAAGGACGCCGTCGTCAAACACCACAAGGACGTGCCGTTCCGGCTGCTGGAGCCGGTGCCGTCGCTGTCCTGCGGCGAGGCGGAGAGCGGCAACCTGATCGTGCAGGGCGACAACCTGCTGGCGCTGAAGGCACTGCTGCCGCGCTACGCCGGGCAGGTGAAGTGCATCTATATCGACCCGCCGTACAACACCGGCAACGAGGGCTGGGCGTACAACGACAACGTCAACAGCCCGGAGATCCGGCGCTGGCTGGGCGAGGTGGTAGGCAAGGAAGGCGAGACCCTCGACCGCCACGACCGCTGGCTGTGCATGATGTATCCGCGGTTGGTTTTGCTGAAGCAGTTTCTTCGCGAGGATGGGGCGATCTTCGTGTCGATTGACGATAATGAAGTTGCGACCTTGCGACTACTGATGGATGAGGTTTTCGGCGCGAAGAATTTTGTGGCGACTGTGCTTTGGCAGAAGGTCTTTTCGCCGAAAAACTCTGCTCGACATCTTTCGGAAGATCACGACTATGTTGTCGTGTACGCATCCAATGCGAACACGTGGAAGCCGAATCTCTTGCCGCGTGGAGATGAGGCGAAGGCCCGCTACAAAAACGAAGATTCGGACCCCCGAGGCCCTTGGACGTCGGGTGACTTGCAAGCCCGAAACTATTACTCGGAAGGCACTTATCCAGTCTCTTGTCCCTCGGGTCGTGTCATACCGGGACCCGGAAAGGGGATGTATTGGCGAGTCTCGAAGGCGACCTTTGAGCGTCTTGATCGAGAAGGGCGAATTTGGTGGGGTGAGTCAGGGGAC
>JAGNNB010000051.1:5803-11846 GCA_017990865.1 Lysobacteraceae bacterium | reverse complement strand
CCGGGTCGGCGATCCGGGCCGGATCGACCGGCTGGGCCTTGGTCCGAAGCCTGGGATCGGGGAATTCGAGAATCGTGAGCAGCGTCATGTTTGCGGCGTGGGGGCGGGCTATGGGTCGCGGAACGGGGCATTGTACCGTCTCCGGACTTGCCAAGAGCCGGGTTTTCTGGGCTATAGTGCGGACGTTGTGTTGGGGAAATTCCCAAGGGGAGCAAGTAGATGGCCAGCATCCTTAAGCGCTTTTCTCATGGGCTGCGCACGGCGTCCGTCGTCGCGCTGCTGACGGCGGGCACTTACGTCGTCGCCCAGGAGTACCGGGGAGACCACCCCGACACCTACGTGGTGAAGCGCGGCGACACCCTGTGGGACATCGCCGGCAAGTTCCTTCGCCGGCCGTGGTTGTGGCCGGAAATCTGGCAGGCCAACCCGCAGATCAAGAACCCGCATTTGATCTATCCGGGCGACGTGATCAGCCTGGCGTATCTCGATCGCATCGGCATCACGCCCGGCCCGCGCATCGACGCGCCCATCGGCGCGGTGTCGCTGGCGGAAATCGAGCCGTATCTGAAAGACATGCGTGTGGTGGACCGCTTCAAGGACCTGCCGTACGTGGTGGGTATCGAAGAGGATTACGTCCGCAGCACCGCCGGTCAGAAGGTCTACGTCAAAGGCTTGGACAGCGCTCAGGTCGGCCAACGTTTCGCGGTGGTGCGTCCGACCAACGACTATCGCCGCATCAACGAGCGCACCTGCTGCGATATGCCTCTGAAGAACGACATGGATTATCGCGGCAGCGGCTTGCGCGGCTTCGGTGCCCCGTGGAGCGAAGCCGCCAGCGCTGACAGCGGCGAATCGCTGGGCTACGAACTGCTGCGCGTCAACGCCGGCAGCCTGATGAAGCTGCCGGAAGGCGACGTGGAAGCGTCGACGGTGTTGTTGGACGACCCCAACACCGAAGCGCGCGTCGGCGATCGTTTGATTCCGGTGGATGCGCAGCCCTATGACCTGCAGTTCTTCCCGCATCCGCCCAAGCAAGCGCTCGACGCCGACAAGGCGCGCGTGCTGGCGGTGGCCAGTTCGTCGCTGAGCGCCGGCACCCACGAGGTGGTCGCGATTTCCGCCGGCAGCGCCGACGGTATCGACAACGGCACCGTGGTCTCGCTGTGGCGACAGGGCAGCAACGAAGTCGATCGCGTGGCCTACGGCCCGCATCGCGGCGAAGAAACCGTCGGCCGCGGCGCGCGCACGCGTCTGCCCGACGAATACGCTTCGCACGCGATGGTGTTCCGCACCTTCGACAAGGTGAGCTACGCGCTGGTGATGGAGAGCGCCAAGCAGACGATGATCGGCTATCGCGCCAAGCATCCCGACACGAAATGACCGAAAGAAAGTGATGGGAAAGCCGAAGCGCAGCGATTGGGCGTTTCGGAGTTTTCCTACAGCGATTCGCGGCGGCGCCTGAGGGCGCCGTCGTCGTGTCCGGCCTACGGTATCGGCATGGACACGACCTCTTCCGACCCCGCGCCGATGTGCGCACCCACACCTTCGGACAACGCAGGACGCGACACCGACGCCATGTTGCGTTTGGCGCTCTGCGGCGGCGCCGCGGCGCCTCGGCGCGCGTTGCTGTTGGCTTTCGGCAGCGCAGCCGGGGCATTGGAGGCCGGCCCCGCGCGCTGGCGCGAATGCGGCCTCGACCGGCTGCAGATCCACGCCCTGCACCACGATGACGCGCTGCCCGCGCTCGCACGCAGTCGCGACTGGCTGTCCGCGCCGGGACATCGCCTGATCGGCTGGCACGACCCGGATTACCCGGCGCTGCTGCGCCGTATCGCCAGTCCGCCGCTGGCGCTGTTCGTGGCCGGCGAGGTTGGACGGTTGTGGCATCCGGGCGTGGCCGTGGTCGGCAGCCGCAACCCCAGCGCCGGCGGTCGCGACAACGCGCACCGCTTCGCGCTGGAGATCGCGCGTTCGGGGCTGTCGGTGATCAGCGGTCTGGCGGCCGGCGTGGACCGCGCCGCGCACGAGGCGGCGCTGGAGGCGGGCGGGGTCACGGTCGCCGTGCTCGGCACCGGTCCCGACGTGCCGTACCCCAAAACGCATGCGCCGTTGCTGGCGAAGATCGCAGCGCAAGGTGTGGTGGTCAGCGAGCACCCGCCCGGCACCGAGGCCCTGCGCGAGCATTTCCCCAGCCGCAACCGCATCATCGCCGGACTCGCGCTGGGCACGCTGGTGGTCGAAGCGGCCCATCGCTCCGGTGCGCTGATCACCGCGCGTCTGGCGGCCGAAGCCGGGCGCGAGGTGTTCGCGATTCCGGGTTCGATCCACAACCCGATGGCCCGCGGCTGCCATCGGCTGATCCGCGACGGCGCGGCGCTGATCGAATCCGCCGAAGAAGCCATCGCCGCGCTCGGTCCGTGGGCCGCCACGCTCGGCGAACACTTGCGCCGGCACCCCGCCGGCCCCATCTCGGCGGCATCGCTCCCCGCGGACCCCGGCGACCCCGCGAAAGACCGCGATGCGGCGCGTCTCCCAGCCTCTTTTCCGGACGACCCCGCCTACCACAGGTTGTGGCAGGCGCTGGGTCACGACCCCACCGATATGGATCGGCTGGCGGAGCGCACCGGATTGACGCCCGCCACGCTGTCCTCCATGCTGCTCGTGATGGAGCTGCAAGGACGCGTCGTCGCCGATCACGGCCGCTACTGCCGTCGGTCGGGGTGATCGCGGGGAGTCTTCGGTCACGAGCCTTCACGCCACCGCCTCATCCTCACCGCGCTTCCGGCGCAAGTCAGGGGACATGAAAGAAAGCATCCTCGACGTTCTGCTCTACTTGTTCGAACACTACATCGCCGACGATTCGGACTTGGCGCGCGATCGCGACTCGCTGCAGAACAGCCTGCTGCAAGCGGGTTTCAGTCCGTCGGAAATCAACAAGGCCTTCGACTGGCTGGACGGCTTGGCGGCGCGACGCCCCGGCCCCACCGCGCCGCGCGCGAACGGCCCCACCCGCATCTATTTCGGCCCGGAGCTGGACAAGCTCGACGTCGATTGCCGCGGGTTTCTGCTGTTTCTCGAACAGCACGGCATCCTCGACGCCGATCAACGCGAATTGGTGCTCGATCGCGCGATGGCCCTGGATCAGGACGAGTTGGACCTGGACGATCTGAAGTGGGTGGTGCTGATGGTGCTGTTCAATCAGCCCGGTTCGGAAGCCGCCTACGCCTGGATGGAAACGCAGATGTTCGAGGACGACGGCGACTACGTGCACTGACCGCACGCCCTTCGCGCCACGATCCCCACCGCGCGCCGATCGGCAGATGCCGACCTTTCGCCCCGAAAACAGGCGTATCGCAGTGCAGGCGGGCGACGCCGCGTCGAGAGTTTGCTAGCCTGCGCGCACTGCCGACGCTGCGTCGGCAGCGGGCGGAGACGCGGCTCCGCATGACGCGCGACGCCTCGCACCATCGGGCGCGCGTCGGACGGGGGTCACGATGCAAATTTGGTACTACCACAGCCCGGGGCAAGGCCGCATCGGTCCTCTGCGCGTCGAAGAACTGCAGCAGCATTACCGCGAACGCCGGATGGCGCTGGACACGCTGGTCTGGCGCGAGGGCATGCGCGAATGGCAACCGGCCGATCGTTTGATCGACGAGTTGGGCTTGATCGGCATCAAGCCCGACGACGCCCTGCCGCCGCCGGTGCCGCACGGGCAACCGTTGAGCATCGTCGAAGTCGACGACGACCGTTTCGCGCGCAACGACAGCAAAAGCGGCACGCCGTGGCCGAGCGCCCCGCAGCAGGCGCCGCCCGCGAAATCCGGCATGTCCGGTTGTTTGATCGCGGTCATCGCCATCGGCGTGGTCGGCGTGGTGCTGATCGCCATTCTCGCGGCGATCGCGCTGCCTGCCTACAAAGATTACGTCGATCGCACCAAGCGAGCGCAGCAAGCCGCCGCCGACGCGGCCGCGAACGCCAATCGCGCGCCGACCGTCGGTCCGCCGGCTGCGCAAACCGTCTACGACGCGCAGCAACTGGCCGAAGACGATATCCGCGTGCGCGCGTTGTTGGCCAAGGCGATGGGCAGCGCAGCGCTGCAGCAAGGTCAATGCCCGCAGGAATTCGAATTCGAATCGGCCATGGTGCAATCGCCGGAATTGAGCGGACGTTTCGAACTTTCGCTGTTCTCGGCCGATCCGTTCCGTTGCGCCTACGCGGTGCGCTTCGGGCCGGCCGGCAGCGAGTGGGCGAACGCCACCGCGATGTACGTCGCACAGGGCGAACGCGGCGATATTTCGGTCTCGTGCCGCTCCAACACCAATAACCCGATGCTGAAACCGCCGGGCTGCAATTGACCCCGCCCGTTCCGCATCGCCGCACGAGCCAGACGCCCGCATGAGTGCTCCGCCGCCTCTTCCCCACGCCGCGCCTCCGAAGCGCGGACTGTCCGGTTGCGCGCTGGTCGCGGTGATCTTGGTCGGCGTCGGCGTCGTGTCGGTGCCGATCATCGCGATCCTCGCGGCGATCGCCATTCCGCAGTATCAGGACTACACGGTGCGCAGCCGGGTGATGCAGGGCGTGGTCGCGGCGCAGGATCTGCAGCGCACGATCGACCGACACCGCGCCGAGCACGGCCGCTGTCCCGATGCGCAGGCGTTGGGCATGTCCGATACCGCAACCGTGCGTTTATCGCCGAGCGGTGAGGCCGAAGCCGTGTTCGTTTTGGATGCGCCGCCGGCCGCGGACGATACCTCCGCCGGTTGCGGCTTCGAGATGCGCTTCTCGAAACTCTCGCTGGCGGCCGACGGCAAGACCATTCGCTTCGTCTCCGACGCGCCGGGATGGGATTGCCGCGGCGGAACGCTCGATCCGCGCTTCCGTCCGGCACAATGCCGCTGACGCGGTTCGACTCATAGGAATGCACGAAATGACTCAGTGGTACTACAGCAACGCCCAACGCGAACGGCTCGGCCCGGTCGGCGCCGACGATTTGACCCAATTGCATCGCAACGGCCAGATCGGCGCGGACACCCTGGTGTGGCGCGAAGGCTATGCCGATTGGAAGCCGTGGCGCGAAGCGATCGACGAAGTGTTGCCTGCCGCGGCCGCGACCGCCGCGTCGCCGTTCGAAGCCGCGCCCACCGCGACGCCGGCCACCACCTTCGCCACCGCCGGCCCCGACGCACCGGCGGACGCCGACGCCAATCCCTACCGCATGGCCGAGCCGATCTCACCGTACGCCCCGCCGAAAGCGCAGGTGTCCGAGAGCGACGGCTTCGTGGCCGGCGGTCGCGTGGTCTACGCCGGGTTCTGGAAACGCGTCGCCGCCTCGATCATCGACAGCTTCGTCGTCGGTATCGCCGGCGCGATGGTCGGCATGGTCTTCGGCGTGATCATGGTGGCGATGATGGGCGCCGGTGGTTTCGACGAAGGCATGGCGATACTGCTGCAGATCGTCAACCAGGTCGTCGGTCTGGCGCTGGGCGCGACCTACTTCGGATGGATGCACTCCTCCAGCATGCAGGCCAGCATCGGCAAGTTGGCGGTGGGCATCAAGGTCGTTCGCGGCGACGGCTCGCGCATCAGTTTCGCCCGCGGTTTCGGCCGTTATTTCGCCTACATGCTCAGTCTGCTGACGATCGGCATCGGTTTGATCATGGCCGGCTTCACCGATCGCAAACGCGCGCTGCACGACATGATCAGCGACACCCTGGTGGTGGACAAATACGCCTACACCGCGCAGAGCGAGCTGCAGCGCGACGAACTGGGCACAGTCGCGATCGTGGTGCTGTGCCTTTGGGGCCTGCTGCTGGTGGGCATCATCGCGTTGTTCGCGGTCGCCGGCTTCGCGATCTTCGGCAGCGGCATGCGCTAAACGAACGGACAGCGCCGCAGCAGGCTGTTCGAAAACAGCCTGCTGCGGCGATCGAAAGATCGCCGCCTCGACGAAGCGGGCGCATCAGCGCTCGATGCGTCGGGAGCGCGTAGACGGCACGCTTCTCTGCCATGCGGTTTCGATCACGCACGCTTTCGATCAGGCGCG
>JAGNNB010000051.1:0-5703 GCA_017990865.1 Lysobacteraceae bacterium | reverse complement strand
GATCAGGCGCGCTTTCGATCACGGACGTGCTGAACCTCGCGCTTTCGACCACGCGCTTTTCAACCATTTGCCCGCTCGGCTCGATCCCCCAACGGAGTCTCCATGCATTCCCCCGTCTCGTCTCGCGCCGCGTATGTTCGCGCGGGCGGCCTCATCCTCGCATTGGCGTCCACGGTGTTCGTATGCGCCGCGGTGCAGGCGCAACGCCCCGGAGCGTCGGCCCGAGCGTCGGCAGACGCGGCGGCCTCGACCGATGCCTGCTCGGTGCCGGCTTACATCCTGCCGCCGGCCGAACCACTGGTGCGCGCGGCGCCCAGCCGTTCGGGCGCGGTGGTCGGGCGCCTGAACACCGCGCAGTACGACGCGGACGACATCGAAGGGGCCAACGTCACCATCGTCGAAATCAAGGACGATTGGGCACGGATCGCGGCCGCCTCAGCCTCGAACGACGTGACGCACGACATACCGGCCGGCTGGATCGAAACCCGACACCTCGCCTTCGTCCTGCAGACGGATTTGGGCTTCGTCGCACCCGATCCGGATAGCGCAATCGCCTATTCGGCCGAGGACTGGATCCCCAGCGATCGGGTCCGCCGCTTTCTCGGCTGCCGGGGCGAATGGCTGCATTTGACCGTCCGCGACGACCGGGGCAAGCGCCGGACGGGCTGGTTTCGGGGTGCCTGCAGCAACCAACGGACGACCTGCGACGGCACTTACGGCGATCACCGCACCCTGGTCGAGCCCGCCAACTGAGCCTGTTTTTGAGTCCGCTTTCCTGAACGCGGAGCCTGCGCGAGCGCCCCTGGGAAGCACCCTGTCCGTTACGCCGGCTTGACAGCGACGGCCCGAACGTGACACCACTAAAAAAGGATCGCGATACGACGCCCGGGCTCTCCCGGGCGTTGCCTTCTGTCCGGACGCCCCCAAGTCCGGCCTTCGATCGCCCGCCTTACCGTCCCTTACCGCCCTTTTGCCGCCCCACGTCAGGAGCGGCTTTTCCGGAAATCGTCACCCCCGAGATGGCCAAGAACCTGCTTATCGTCGAGTCGCCCGCCAAGGCCAAGACGATCAATAAATACCTCGGCAAGGACTTCCACGTCCTCGCCTCATACGGCCATGTCCGCGATCTGGTGCCCAAGGAAGGCGCGGTGGACCCCGCCAACGGCTTCGCCATGCGCTACGAGCTGATCGACAAGAACGAGAAGCACGTCGACGCCATCGCCAAAGCCGCCAAGGCCGCCGACCACCTTTATCTCGCGACCGACCCGGACCGCGAAGGCGAGGCGATCAGTTGGCATATCGCGGAAATCCTCAAAGAGCGCGGCCTGCTGAAGGACCGGACGCTCGAGCGCGTGGTGTTCACCGAAATCACGCCCCGCGCGATCAAGGAAGCGATGGCCAAACCGCGCGCGATCGCGACCGATCTGGTCGACGCGCAGCAGGCGCGCCGCGCATTGGATTACCTGGTCGGCTTCAATCTCTCGCCGGTGCTGTGGCGCAAAGTGCAGCGCGGCCTGTCCGCCGGCCGCGTGCAGTCGCCCGCGTTGCGCATGATCGTGGAACGCGAAGAAGAGATCGAAGCCTTCGTCGCTCGCGAATACTGGACCGTCGAGGCCGAGTGCGCGCATCCCACGCAGGCGTTCACCGCCAAGCTCAATAAACTCGACGGCAAGAAGTTCGAGCAATTTACCGTCACCGACGGCGATACCGCCGAAGCCGCGCGCAAACGCATCGTCACCGCGGCGCAGGGCCTGCTGCAGGTCACCGATGTCGTCAGCAAAGAGCGCAAGCGCCGGCCGTCGCCGCCGTTCACCACCTCCACGCTGCAGCAGGAAGCCTCGCGCAAACTCGGCTTCACCACCAAACGCACCATGCAGGTCGCGCAGAAACTCTACGAAGGCGTGACCATCGGCGAGGAAGGCACGGTCGGTTTGATCAGCTACATGCGTACCGACTCGGTGAGTCTGTCGATGGAAGCGCTGGGCGAACTGCGCGATGTGATCGCGCGCGACTTCGGCACCAAGGCGCTGCCCGACAAACCGAATTTCTACCAGACCAAATCCAAGAACGCGCAGGAAGCGCACGAAGCGGTGCGCCCGACCTCCGCGCTGCGCACGCCCGCGCAGGTGAGCCGCTTCCTCAGCGACGACGAGCGTCGTTTGTACGAGCTGATCTGGAAGCGCGCGGTCGCTTCGCAGATGGTGCCGGCCACGCTCAACACCGTGTCGGTCGATCTGGCCGCGGGCAGCGAACACAGCTTCCGCGCCAGCGGTACCACGGTGGTCGATCCGGGCTTCCTCGCCGTGTACGAGGAAGGCAAAGACCAGAAGAACGACGACGACGACGAAGGCCGCAAATTGCCGGCGATGAAGACCGGCGATCGCATTCCGCTGGACCGCATCCACACCGATCAGCATTTCACCCAGCCGCCGCCGCGCTTCACCGAAGCGTCGCTGGTGAAGACGCTGGAGGAATACGGCATCGGCCGGCCGTCGACGTATTCGTCGATCATCCAGACCCTGCTGTTCCGCAAGTACGTCGAAATGGAGGGCCGCAGTTTCCGGCCCAGCGACGTCGGCCGCGCGGTCAGCAATTTCCTCAGCGGGCACTTCACCCGCTACGTCGATTACGACTTCACCGCGAAGCTCGAAGACGAGCTCGATGCGGTCAGCCGCGGCGAAGAGGATTGGGTGCCGCTGATGGAGAAATTCTGGGCGCCGTTCAAGGAATTGGTGGACGCCAAGACCGAATCGGTCGATCGCTCCGAAGCCACCGGCGCGCGCGAGCTGGGCGTCGACCCGAAATCCGGCAAGCCGGTCAGCGTGCGCTTGGGCCGCTACGGACCGTACGCGCAGATCGGCACCGCCGACGACGAAGACAAACCGACCTTCGCCTCGCTGCGGCCGGGCATGTCGATGCACACCATCACGCTGGAAGGCGCGCTGGATCTGTTCCGATTGCCGCGCAAACTCGGCGACGACAACGGCGAAGAAGTCAGCGTCGGCATCGGCCGTTTCGGGCCGTTCGCCAAACGCGGCGCCACCTACGCCTCGCTGAAGAAAGAGGACGACCCGTACACCATCGACCTCGCCCGCGCGGTGTTTCTGATCGAAGAGAAGGAAGAGATCGCGCGCAATCGCATCATCAAATCCTTCCCGGACAGCGACATCGAAGTGTTGAACGGCCGCTTCGGTCCGTACATCAGCGACGGCAAGCTCAACGGCAAAATTCCGAAGGATCGCGAACCGAGCTCGCTCACGCTGGACGAGGTGACGCGCCTGCTGGAAGAAACCGGCAAGCCCGCGCGCAAAGGCTTCGGCGCCAAAAAAGCGGCGGCGAAAAAAACGCCCGCGAAGAAGGCTGCTGGCGCGAAACCGAAAGCGTCCGCCGCGAAGACCGGGGCAGCGAAAGCCAGCGCGAGCAAAACCGCAGCGAAGAAGCCGGCCGCGAAAAAAACCGCCGGCAAGAAAAGCGCAAGCAAAGCCGCGGCGAAGAAAACCACGCTGTACGCGCACCCGGAACCGGCGAAATCCTTGCTCACCTCCAAGCCTATGGAGAGCGTCGGCGTGAAGCGGGTGATCAAGAAGGCCGCGAAGGACGACGCGCCGTTCTGATGCGGCCGCGTCTCCGGCGCGCGCCGTTTGGCGCGTCGCACGGCGACGGATAGTTGGCGGACGCGGCGCAGAGCCGGGAGCCTGCGCCGACGAGATCCACGACGGGGAACCGCCCGGGCGGCCCCTCTCAAAGGGCCGTAGGCGGCTTAACCACCTTCATCGGCAAGATCGGCGGTACTTCCGTCGCGCCGGTTTCGGTCGCATCATCGGCGCATGAACGCATCCCCTCTCGGTTTCGCCTCGACACTCGCGCTCGGCGCCGTTCTCGGCATCGGCTCGGGTTCGCTCTCCACGGCCTCGGCGCAGTCCGCCCCGGCGCCCCAAGACCGCCCGGTCGTCCTCATCTACCGGTGCACCGACGCCCAAGGGCGTTTGAGCCTGCGCGATTCGCCGTGCCTCAAGGGCGAACGCCAGGACGTGCGGCAGATGACCCGGCCCAAGGACGCGTCCCCGAGCTCCAGGCCAACCCGCGCGAACCCCACCGCGCTCGCCTCGCAGATGACAGCCGCGGCACCGCAGGTGCTGATCCTGCGCACGCCGCAGCCCGTGTACGAATGCGCCGGGCCGGAACGCCAGCGTTACCTCAGCGATACGCCCGAAGGCAAACTGCGCTGGGTGCCGAACCCCGTCACGATCGTGCCCACGCCGATGCCGCTGTACGACCCGTCTTACGGCTTCGTAAATGTGAACCAAAACGGCCTCTACGCCGGCTACGGCAACGGCAGCGGACATCCGCAAGGCCCGACGCACCCGCATCGTCCGTACATCATCGACAACGGCGCTTGGGTGCGCGACACCTGCTACGCGCTGCCGCAAGCCGAGGCGTGCGGGCGTTTGCGCGAAGAGCGCGGCACGCTGGGCCGGCGTCGGTTCAACGCGCAGCAAACCGAGCGCATCGAAATCGACGGCGAAGAACGCCGCATCGATGCGCGCCTCGCGCAAGAGTGCGGCTGACCGGATGAGCGGCGCTCACCTGGCGCGCGACGGCCGCTCGGTGTCGCATCGCGCCCCACGCCTCGCTCGCGACTGCGCACGCCCGCTGCCGAAACGAGCGCTCGCGGCGCTGCTGTTCTGCGCGTATGCCGCGAGCGCCGCCGCGCAAACCGAAACCGTGATCTATCGCTGCACCGACCCGGCCGGCAACGTCATGCTGCAAAACGACCGCCCGTGCCCGAAAGGTCACACACAGGACATCCGCATGGTCGGCACGCTGCCGACATCACCTTCACCGGCCACCGCGCCCGCCGCTGCGGCCGCGTCACGTCCACCCGCCACACCGGCCCCGGCAGCCGCGCCGCCCACGCAGCCGCAGGCGCCGACCGCGACCGAAACGCCGGCCCGCGCTGCGCCCACGCAACCGCCGCCGGCGCTGTACCAATGCAAGACCTGGGACGATCGCGAGTACCTCGGCGACACCGAAGAACCGGCCTCCAGTTGCGCGCCGCTGCAGACCGTCGGTATCGACGGCAGCCCCGACCTCGGCGCCGGCAGCGCCTGCGAAATGCGTCGGGACGCATGCGTCCCGATCGCGCCGGACCAACTGTGCCGCACCTGGAAACGCCGCGTCGACGAAGCCGAATTCCGCTGGAAGTTCGCCGGCAGCCGCAACGACGAGCGCAAGGCGGAGTTCGAGCGATTCGCGAAGATTTATCGGGAAAGTGCTTGCGTGCGCTAAAGAGCGCGGTCGAACGTTTGTGATGTGCGTAGGGTGGCGGTGAGCGCAGCGAACCCCACCATCTCACGATGCTTGAGGTGCTCGAGCCTAGTGCGCAGGCATCGCGGCAAGCGTCGGATGGTGGGGTTCGCTGCGCTCACCGCCACCCTACGAAACCTCCGCGTTGGGGCGAACTCCGCGAACCGAAACGAACCATCGGCGGGTTGAGATCGAACGCCGGAGCAAGAAACGAAACGCGCCGGAGAGAGCATCGCTCTCCCCGGCGCGTAGACGCTCATCGCTGGCTCGCTCGATTACGGAATGTTGCCGCTGGCGCAGGTGAACGTCCCGGTCCGCGAGGACATGCCGTACATGTTCGCCACATACACCGTCACGCTGGTGCGCTGCCCCTGGGAGCAACGGCCAGAGTACACA
>JAGNNB010000446.1 GCA_017990865.1 Lysobacteraceae bacterium | reverse complement strand
GTGTGCCGCGCGTAAACCACGCACCGCGTCTTCGGCGGCGATCGCGACCGAGATATTGCGTTCGCTCGCGCCCTGCGCGATCGCGCGAATGTTGACGCGCGCGCGTGCCAACCCGTCGAACAGCCGCGCCGATACGCCCGGCGTGCCGACCATGCCGTCGCCCACCGCCGCGAGCACCGCAATGCCCTCGGTGACGGCGACGCCTTCCACTTGTCCGTCGGCGATGGCGTCGTCGAAGGCGGCGAGCACCGCGGCGCGGCCGCGTTCGGCATGCGCGCCCGGCACGATGCAGCAGATCGAATGTTCGCTGGAGCCCTGCGAAATCATGGTGACCGACACGCCCGCTTCGCGCAGCGCGGCGAACATGCGTTCGGCGGTGCCGGGCACGCCGATCAAACCCGCGCCGCTGAGTTCGAGCACCGCCATCTCGCCGACCAGCGTCAAGCCTTTCACCGGCGACGCGGTGTCGTCGGCGCGCGCATGTCCGGAAATGACGGTGCCGGGCGCGGCGGGATTGCGCGAATTGCGAATCAGAATCGGCAGGCCGGCCTGCATCGCCGGGGCCATCGTCTGCGGATGCAGCACTTTCGCGCCGAAATACGCCAATTCGCAGGCTTCGGCGTAGGACATCGACGGCAGGCACACGGCGTCGGGCACCAAACGCGGGTCGGCGCTGAGCACACCGTCCACGTCGGTCCAGATGGTCAGCTCGCAGGCGTCGAACAGCACCGCGAAGATCGCGCCAGAATAATCGCTGCCGTTGCGGCCGAGCGTGGTGGGGCGGCCTTCGGCGTCGCGCGCGACGAAACCAGTGACGACCGCGTCGCGCTGCGGATGCGCCGCGCGCCATTGTGCGAAACGTTCGCGACTGCGCGGCCAATCCACCGCGACGCCGAGTTCGCCGGCATGCACCACCAGCACGTCGCGCGCGTCCAATCGCGCCCAATCCGCCGCTTCGCCGCCGAGCGCGGCTTGCAGCAGCATCGACGACCACACTTCGCCGAGGCCTTGAATCTCCGCCAGCGCATGCGCGGCATCGCGCGCGCGGATATCGGGCGGTTCGTCGGCGATGCGGCCGAGTTTCGCGGCCAAGGCGGAGAATTCGGCGTCCAGACGCGCGATCAGCGCATGCTGCGGGTCGCGATCGAGCGTGTATGCGGTGGCGAGATGACGATCGCGCAAACGCGACCAGGGGTCTTGCCAGTCCTCGTCCGCCGAGGCGATGCGCGCCAAGTCGGTCAGCGCGTCGGTGACGCCTTGCATCGCGGAAACGACGACCGCGCGCGGCCCCGGCGCGTCGCGCAGCAGGGTTGCGACATGACGATAACGTTCGGCATCGGCGACGCTGCTGCCGCCGAACTTGTGCGCGCGATACGACGACGTGGGCGCGCGCGCGGCGGAGGGCTTCGACGCGGAACGTTCGGCTTGTGCGGGAAGTGCAGACGCATCCATCAATGAGGCTCCAGAGTGAGAGCCCCGCCGTCGTCGTTTCGCGGGCGGCCCCGCGACCCTCGGAGGGGGCGGGGCGGAATGTCGAAGGGGTTAACCCGTTTCGCTGTCGCAGCCCGCACCATGACCAGTGCCAGTACCGGTCGAAATTGTAATGGTCCAAATCGCGAAGAACACCCGTGATAACCCGTGCGGGGCGGGGCCGCAGCGTGCATCGGTAGCGAAGGGATGTATCATGCGACAGGTTTAAACGATCGGAGCGCAGGCGTCAATCGGTTTTCTGCTTGAATGCGGCCTGCCCTCGACAGCCATAGACGAAAGTCGGGCTGGACGAATATCGAATTGCCGGTGTCGCGAAATGCTTTGGACGCTGCTGCGCAAGCCTGCTGAGCCCGCGAATCGCGGCGCTGGATTTGTCTGCGTGGTCTAGCCAGAAACTCATTCAATAACCCGGTGCGCTCGATGGCGCCGTGTGCATGGAGGATGTGATGAAAAAGCAAACCTACTTGTACGTCCCGTTTACCGGTAGTGCGCAAGAGCAAATGGATAGCATGCCGCACGTCGAGGCATGGAAAGAGACCGAAGGCACGAGAATCGGCAGGATGAAAGCCGACTTTGTCGAGCAAGTCGTCGAGAAAAACCCGCTTCTCAGTAGCGATGGCGAGAAGTTCAGAGATCTCCGCGGACAGTCCGTGGAGGAGCAGAATGCTTTTCTCGATAAAAGACAAAAAATACCGGCGGGTGAGCCGGGCCATTGGAGTGGCGACAGGGCTCAAGCGATGAAGGATGCTCTTGAGCAATGGCGCGACGTCAGCAAATTGCAGGCGCCTCAAATTATTCAGCACACCGGTTCGGGAAAGCCGCTCGATTTCTTGAATGACAAAGACCCCGGCACGTACTCGCTCTATATCGTCGGCGGCCATAGCAATACTGGCGTGGATCGGCTCGCATCCATCAATATGATGGGGAGCTCATCCAGAAAGGAGCTAAACGGGGAAGGGGTGGTCGAAAGAATGAAGGCCGATGGCCTGCCCAAAAATATCGAGTCCGTGAAGTGCTTCTCGTGTTTGTCGGGAACGATGGTCGAGGACAACCCCGCGTTCGCCAAGGGCGTCGCGGTCGCGCTGGCAAAGAACGGATTCGAACAAGCCACTACGAGAGGATACGAGACGCCCTTGTGGGCGGGGGGCTACTTCGAAAAATCCGCAAACCCCAAGGCCCAGGAAATGGCCGATTTTCATAAGCATACGGGAATGCCGGGCGCGGACGGCAGGTCGGTTCCACAAGCGACGAGGGCTTCGGAGGTCGCGGTCGATTACCGGGTCAACATCCACTCGGATGGCAACGCGGGCATGCGCAATACTATCTCCAGTGCGCTGGAAAAAAGCGAAGCTTTCACAAACCTCATGCCGAATGAGCAAGCCCGCAATGGTTTCTACGATTACGCGGCGCAGAAGGCGGTCGATAACAAGCTTCCTCCGGGTATGAATGTCGATTTCAAGGACGATAGGCTTTGGATGCATACGGAAGCCAAAACCGTCGGTATTTCGGCGGAGGCATATAAAGAAGTTCGCCAAACCGTTGCGGAATCGCTTGGGGGCAACGAGAGGTTCGCCGCGCTCCATCCCACTCAGCGCCAAGGAATTTACAACCACGCGGCGCAAGTGGCGATGGAGAATAATCTTGAAGGTGTGTCGGGAGCCAAATTCCAAGGCGACCAAATCGCCTTGTCCTCGAAAGCAGGGGCGCAAAC
>JAGNNB010000445.1 GCA_017990865.1 Lysobacteraceae bacterium | reverse complement strand
GCGGATCGCGGCGCGATCGGACATCGGCACGTTGACGAAGCCCTCGACCACATGGCCCCAGCCGCCGCCGTCGATGGCGCTGGCTTCGACGCCGTAACCGGCGGAGAAACCCGCGGTATCGGGCTTGCGGGTGATCAAACGCAGCGTACCGGCTTCGGAACTGGCGCCGTACAGCGTGCCCTGCGGACCGGACAGCGCTTCGACGCGCTCCATGTCGTAGACATGCAGATCGAGCGCGCCCTGGATGGTGGTGATCGGTTGTTCGTCGAGATAAATACCGACGCTGGGCAGCGGGCCGGAGTGGTTGCCGTCGCCGCCGCTGGCGACGCCGCGCATGTAGACCTGACCGAAACCCGGGCCGTTCGGCGAAATCGAAACGCTGGGCAACAGTTTCGCGTAATCCTCGAAATCGTTGACCTGCAGTTCGTCGAGCTGCTGCGCGCCGATCACGTTCAGGCTGATCGGCACGTCCTGCGCGTTCTCGCTGCGCTTTTGCGAGGTGACGGTGATGGTCTCGAGCGTGGGGTTACCGCTTTGCTCGTCTGCCGCCGGTGCGGCGTCTTGAGCGAAGACGGCGCCTGCGTGCATGCCGCCGAAGGCGAGACAGATCGCGGCGGTCAGCGGTAAGCGGTTGAAGGCGCGCCGCGACCGCGCGGCGGCGGTTCGTCGGTTCGGTGGGTTCGGCGGATATCGCATGATCATCTCCCGGGTGGTGGTTTTAATGTGAAGCTTGGGCAGCGCTCTTACGTGAAACAAAATTTTTCGTGCGGCGAAATTCTTACATGGCGCGAAACTCATCGACTTCAAAAGTTCTCGCGGACGCATCGCGCTCGACATCCGGCGCGTCCTCGAAACGCGGCGCGTCGGGATAGGCCTCCAGCACCGGCCCCAACGCGGCTTTGAGCGGATCGAGCCAAGGCTCGTAATGCTTCCACTGCTCCAAACCGTCGCGATTGATCGGCCGGCGCACTTGCTCGGAACTGGCGGTGCGCACGGGGCGCTCGTTTTCGTAGAAACGCAGGCAGCCGTCCTCGAACGGCAGGCCGCAGTAATCGAGCAAACGCCGCACTTCGGCTTCGGTGTCGTCGACCAAGCGCTCGTGGATCACGCGATGGACGCGCCCAGACAGGCCGATGCGCTCGAAGACATCGTCGAAATGCGCCATCAGTTCGACGTAATCGCGGTAGTAGCGACCGATATCGTCGAGGCTGTAGCTGAAATTCTGACCGCGCGCGAAATGTTGTTTGAACCCGGAGAAGCAGCAGGCCATCGGATGACGGCGCGCATCGACGATCTTCGCGTTCGGCAGCATCAGGTGAATCAAGCCGATGTGCTGGAAGTTGTTCGGCATCTTGTCGATGAACAACGGCGCGCCGGTCTTGCGCTGCACGCGCGTGCGTTCCAGATATTGCCGGCCCAGCGCGATCAATGCGTCGCGATCCATCGTCGCCAACGCATCGTGATAACTGCGTGCGCCCGCGGCTTCGGCGTCGCGGCGCAGGTCGCGGGTCATCGCAATGATCTCGGGCAGCTCCATCGTGCCTTCGACCTGCGAATGACTCGACAATATTTGTTCGATCAGCGTCGAGCCAGAGCGCGGCAGGCCGACGACGAAGATCGGATCCGGCGACGGGTCGCCCCAACCGGCGCGTTCGGCGAAGAACTCGGGCGTGTACAGCCGCTTGGCGCGACGCATGCGCGCATGCACGTCCTCGGCGCGATACGGCATGCGCGCCAACCGCAGGCGATTGCCCTCGGCGTAATGCGCGAACGACGCCGCGTAATCGCCGCGATCCTCCAATGCCTTGCCGAGCGAGAATTCGAAATGCAGGCGATGCTCGTCGTCCACGTCCGTGCGCGCGAGCTGGCGTTCGATGGCGCCGAGATCGTCGTCGCCAAAACGCACGGTCTTGAGATTAGCGAGACTCCAATACGCTTCGCCGAACTGCGGTTCGAGCGCGATGCTGCCGCGATACGCGTCGATGGCCTCCGGTTGCCGGCCCGCAGTCTTCAGCGCATGGCCCAAGCTCATGCGCACGCGCGCATTGTCGGGAAACGCGCGCAGCACGTCTTCGTAGATCGCGATGCCGCGCGCGTATTCGCCGAGCCGGCAAAGGATCGCCGCCTGTAAGGTGCGATAACCGGGTTGTTGCGGTTCGTCGGCCAGCAATATCTCCAACTGCGTCAGCGCCGCTTCCGATTGTTGGTCGCGATGCAGCACCAAGGCGTAGTGATGCCGCGCTTCGCGGAAACCAGGCGCAAGTTCCAGGCAGCGTTCGAACAACTCCAACGCTTCTTCATTACGGCCGATACGCACCGCCAATTCCGCCAGCATGCGCAGCGCGGCGACATCGGTCGGCGTGCGCTGCAGACGCGCGCGCAGTTGCGTTTCGGCGTCGGGCAGGCGGTTTTCGGCGAGAGCCTGCGCCGCGCGCAGCAACTGCGGGTCGCGCACGGAATGGCGCACATGCGCTTGACAGGCTTCGGCCGCCGCCGCGGCATCGCCCTGGGCGCGTAACAGATCGGCCACGCGCAGCCACGCTTGCGGCAGTTCGGGATTCAGCGTGAGTGCCCTGCGCAGCGCCGCGATGGCCTCGTCGCCGCGGTCGAGTTCGGCCAAGGTCAGGCCGTATTCGTAATGCACCGACACCGCATCGGGCATCGCGCGGGCCAGCGGTTCCAGCACCGCCAGCGCGGCCGGATAGCGCCCGCAGATGCGATGCGAGGCGCCCAGCACCAATCGCGCGGCCGGATGGCCGTGCACCACGCGCAGAATTTCCTGGGCCTGTTCGCCGGCCAGTTCGGGGTCGCTGCCCAACAGGCGCGAGGCATGATGCAGAGCGACTTCGAGACTGGCGGTGGGATCGGACAAACAGCGCTCTGCGTGCGGGCATGGGGGCCGCACGAAGCGGCGACCCGCCAATCTACGCCGCGGGGATTCGCGCCGTCCAGCCCGGTACGATGGGCACGAGACCTCCGTCGCACCGCTCGCATGCGTTATCGCCCTAAAGGAGAGGCACAGGGGAGAGGCACAGAAGAGAGACCCGCGAACCGGGCGCCGACGCGATCCGGTTAAGATGCGGCCATGGCGCGCGAGACCGACGACGACGGCACGATTCGACCCTATGCCAAGCCGGCCGGCGGCTGGGATGCCCTGAAGGCCTCGTGGCAGGCCCTGCGCGACTACGAAGCCGTGCTGCGCGGCCCC
>JAGNNB010000444.1 GCA_017990865.1 Lysobacteraceae bacterium | reverse complement strand
GCGAACCGTCGCGTCGCGCGCGCAATCGAGATCATCACCACAGGTCTCATGCGAGATGGAGTCGTTCCATGAGCAAACAGTTCAACCTGGGATTTCTCGCGGGCGCGGCATGGGCTGCCGGCATCGTCGGGGACGCCGCCGAGCGCGCCGTGAACCGCCCGCCCAGCCCAGATTGCGAGCGCGATGGTCCCCGCGTGCGAGAGAGCGCAGCGGAGGTGCTTGGCGTGGCGTCCGAACTGATCCTCGCGAATGCGGAAGCTGCGCTGGGGGCTCGCCCATGAGCGGCGCCTTCTACAACGAGATCGACCCCGCCGCCTGCGCGGTGCTGCGCGAACTGATCATCAACGGCGTGATTGCTCCCGGCGTCGTGGACTCCCGCCCCATTCAAGAGGTCCGGCCTGATGACGTGCGAGGCTTCTCCCAAGTCCACCTGTTCGCCGGAGGTGGGCTCTGGTCTGTCGCCGCCCGCCTTGCCGGCTGGCCCGACGACCGACCTCTTTGGACGGGCTCCTGCCCCTGTCAACCGTTCTCGCAAGCCGGCAAAGGCGCCGGGCGAGACGATCCAAGGCATCTGTGGCCCGACATGTTTCGCCTCGTCCGTGCCTGCCGGCCCGCTGTCGTCATTGGAGAGCAGGTTGCGGGAAAGGCTGGCCTCGATTGGTTCGACGGAGTCGCCGCTGATCTGGGAGGTGAAGATTACGCCTGCCGGGCGGTCGATATCCCGGCTGCGTCCGTGGACGCCCCCCACATCCGCCAGCGCCTCTACTGGGTCGCGATGGCCGACGCCGACTGTTGCGGACGTCGAGGGCGGGCGCAAGACGCGCAGCGGGGCGCGCTCTCGCGAGTTGCTGCTGAATGGACTGATGGCGCCAGCGTCGGCGTCACCCTGGGTGACGCCGAGCGCGCGCGACTGGAAGGACAGCGCGGGCATGGCGACGGAACGGCCGGATGGTCGCTCGCGCATCGATCAGCTTCCGCGCCAGATGGCGGCGGCATGGTCGACGCCTCGCGCGTCGGACGGCGAGAAGGGCGGCCCGAACATGAGTTTCGGCGCGGGCGGGACGCCGCTGCCGACGCAGCTTCACCGCAACGCCCCAACGGGAGCTTCTGGGCCGGCGCCGAATGGCTCGCCTGCCACGACGGGAAAGCGCGGCGCGCCGAACCCGGGATTCGCCTTCTGGTTGATGGGATGCCCGGCCGAATTGACGGCTGGCGTCTTGCGGGCAACGGCCTCGTTCTCCCGCTCGCGGCGGAGGTCGTCGGGGCGCTGATGGATTTTCTCGACAGCGACGCGAGGGCCGCCGCATGAGGGACGCATGGCCCTTCGCCCCGCTGCGCGTCGGCGCTGCCGATCTGATTGTCTGCGATCCGCCGTGGCCGTGGGAAGGCGGCAAGACCAAGGCGGGTGAGGCGCATTACCGCACGATGCGGATGGATCGCATCATGGCGCTTCCGGTGGCGGCACTCGCCAAGGAAAGCTGCGCTCTGCTGCTTTGGGCGACCGCGCCGCGTCTCGATGAGGCGATCACAACCGCACGCGCGTGGGGCTTCGCCTACAAGAGCAACGTGGTCTGGCGCAAAGTGACGATCAACGGCAAGCCGCGCATGGGCTGCGGCTTCTGGGCTCGTAGCATGCACGAGACGGTGGTGATCGCGACGCGCGGCAATCCGCGTGCGCTTCGCCTTCCGTCGGTGATCGACGGCGTTGCGCGCGAGCATTCGCGCAAGCCTGACGAATTCTACGATCTCGTCCGCGACCGCACGCCGGGCCTCTCGCGCTGCGATCTGTTCTCGCGGCAGACACGGCCCGGCTTCGACGGATGGGGGAACGAGCACGGCAAACTCGACGGGGTGGCGTCATGAGTTTTATCAAGTCCGTTCGGCGCGCACCGCACGGAGCATTTTCTATCGAGAAATTTCCGACCCGAAGTGGTCAGTCGTCGAATCCATCCGCACCGCATTGCGCGATCGGGATGCACTCGACGAACAGCACGAAAGCGATGCTCGCGATGAATTGGTTGCGCTTCAAAGCCGCCGTCGTCACCATCGAACTGTCGCAGCTCCCGCCGTCCGCAAACGCGATCTGGATTTGGACGCCGCGCGGCATTGCACGGTCGCAGGCCTATCGCGGCTGGCGCGACGCATCCCTGTGGGAGTTGAAGGCCGCCAGGCCCGCGCAGATCGCCGGCCCCTACGCGCTGCACCTGCGCTTCAACCGCACCTACAAGGGCGGCAAGGCCGACCTCGGAAATCTCGAAAAGGCGACGTCCGATGTGCTGCAAGCGGCAGGCGTGATCGAAGATGACAAGCATGCGCAGCACATCGAATCCGAATGGGTGAGCGATGGCCCGGCCGTATGGGCGCGCGTCATCGCGAAAGCGGAGGCTGCGTGATGGCTCACCTCTCCACAAACGACCGCATGTCGCTCGTGCGCTCTCTCCGCCAGGCCGGCGTCACGCTCCCGCGTCTGCGCTTTCTTGATGATGATCCTCCCGCTGTGCAGGCGGCTCTTGAGCGCAAGTCTGTCAAAGTCCGGAAGCCGGCCGACGCGCGCAGAAGCAAGCGCGCCGCTCAATACGTGACGAAAGAGGACGGCGCGGAAGCAGAGCGCAAGCTTGCGACCATCGCGGCGGTGGTCGCGTCGTGCGCCGGAGTGTCGCTCGCGCTGTTATCCGACAAGCGCATCAAGGGTGGGCAGGTGTCAGCCGCTCGCGCCATCATCGCGATGATGGCGGCCCATTCGCATGTGCATTACCCGACGATAGCGGCGCGGATCGGCACGACATCCCAATCCGCCGAGGCCATCGCCTCCCGGCTGCGGACGGCTACGCGCGGCGACATTCGCCTGACGCGCCAGGCCGCGACGGACGCAGAGGCTCTCGTGTCGTATTGCCGCGATCGCGGGTGGAGGGCGTGGGCATGACAACGCGCGTGTTCGTTTGGGGCGCATGGGACGATCTGCCTGACTTGCTCCGGCTCGGTTGGCTTCCGTGCGAGCGCGGCGATCTGTGCCACCACAACCATTACTCGACGCTTTGCGAGTGGGTCTGCGTCTGCGGACGCAAGGCGGTTATGCCGAGGAGGGAAAAGCATGGCTGAGCCGCGCAAGGAAGTGTTGGCCGATGGCGTCGAGATTTGGCTTGGCGATTGCCGCGAGGTGATGGGGAAGCTAGCGTCTGGGTCAATCGACATGATCTGGACCGATCCACCATATGG
>JAGNNB010000443.1 GCA_017990865.1 Lysobacteraceae bacterium | reverse complement strand
GAGAATCCGTTGGAAATTTGGATGCCGTTTTTTAATCGAATTATGAATACGCCGGAGATATGACTCGATCAAATCGATGTCCCCTCCCTTTCGCGAAGCGAAGGGGAGGGTTAGGGAGGGGTTGGAAGTTACCTCGCTTCTTCTAACCCCCTCCCGACCTCCCCCTGCGCTACGCGCAAGGGGAGGAGATCAAAAGATCAATCGATTATTTAGGGATACCTCTGGTCGCGTATTCGAGGATTTCGATCAAACGATCCGTTCCGGCGCGCTGTACACATTCATGCGCCCATCGCGGGCGAACGCGATCAAGGTGATGCCGGCATCTTGCGCGCGCTCGATCGCCAGCGCGGTCGGCGCCGAGATCGCCGCGACCACCGCGATGCCCGCATTCGCGGCCTTTTGCACGATTTCGTAGGATGCGCGCGAGGTGACGGCGAGGAATCCCGCGTCGCGAGATGCGAACGCCGAGGCGCGATGCATCGCACCCACGACCTTGTCCACCGCGTTATGGCGGCCGACATCTTCGCGCACCAGGACATCATCGCCGACGACGAAACCGGCGGCATGCGCGCCGCCGCACAACGCGTTCAGGTGCTGCGATCGCGACAAGCGCGCGAGGCCTGCCTGAATCTCGTCCGCCGACAGCCGCGGGCCGTCGCCGACGCGACGCGGCGGACGCAGCGCGTCATCCAAGCTGGATACGCCGCAGAGCCCACAGCCGCTGCGGCCTTCGATCGAACGCTGCCGTTGCGCCAGCGCATCGAATCGCGGTTGCGGAATCGCCGCATGCAGCGCGATGCCGTTCGCATGGCTCACGCGATCGACCAAACGGAATTCCTCCGCGCGCTCGACGATACCTTCGCACAGCGCGAACCCCAGCGCGAAATCCTCCAAATCCGTCGGCGTCGCCATCATCACCGCGAACGACAAGCCGTTGTAGAGCAGCGCGACTGGCGTCTCCTCGATGACGCGATCTTCGCGCGTCGCGCGCGCCGCACCATCGAAGCGCAACGTCGCGACCGTTTGTAAGCCGTCGCGTTCGGGGTCGGTCATGCGTCGGTCGCGTCCGGGTTCGCAGCGTCAGGGTCGGCGGCGCTCGCGCCGCGACATAGCGCACGTCCGCGTGCCGTCAGCCACAAACGGTCATGGCCGCGCCCCGAGGCGCGGCATTCGACCAGACCCAAGCCGCCGAGCTGCGCATCGTCGCCAAGCGCGACCAACAAGCGACGCAGTTCGCTCGCGGCCAGTCCGAGCCGTTTCGCCGCGCGCGGAACCGAAACGCCGTCGTCTTCAGCCAACAGCGCGAGCAGCGCCAACGGTCGCTCGTCGTGCGTAGCGTCCTGCGATGCGCCGATCGCTTCGGCATGCGTCGTCATGCAGCCCCGTTCGCGCTTTCGACGCTGGCATCCGCACTGCGACGCAATCGCACCGGGATCGCTTTCGATGCCGGCGTGCGCGCGCGCTCGGCATGATGCTGCAGCGGCACCAGCGGATTGGTTTCCGGGAAATAGCTGGCGAGGCAACCCGACGGAATATCGTATTCGACTAGGCGGAAGCTGCGTGCGACGCGTTCGCCGTCGTCCCACACCGAAATCAAATCCACCTCGTCGCCGTCGGCGAATCCGTGAGCGTCCAGATCGCTGCGCGAGATAAAGCAGACGCGGCGTAGGTCGTGGACGCCGCGGTAGCGGTCGTTGCGGCCGTAAATCGTCGTGTTGTATTGATCGTGGGAGCGGATCGTCATCAGACGCAGCAGCGGCGCGGCCGCGCGCGGATTGTCCTTCGCGATGGGGTCGTTCGCTGTCGCATCGTCGTCGTTGCGCGCGTCCGTCAGCGGATGCGCGATGAACATCGCCTGCCCGCTGGCGGTAGGAAACGCGCGTTCGCGGCAGGGATGATGCAGATGGAATCCGCGCGGCTTGTGCACGCGGGCGTTGAAGTCTTCGAACCCCGGCACGACCCGCGCGATGCGCTCGCGAATGCGATCGTAGTTTTCGATCATCCACAACCACGGGATCGCGCGGCTTTCAACAGTGCCGCCCCCAACGGCGCCGCTCGGCAACGTCGCCGCGGCCAGACGCGCGACGATCGCCGGTTCCGACAACAACTGCGTCGATGCGGGCGGATTCATCCCCGCCGAAAGATGCACCATGCTCATCGAATCCTCCACCGTCACCGCTTGCGGGCCGGCGGCCTGCAGATCGATTTCGGTGCGGCCGAGGCAGGGCAGGATCAACGTCTCGCGCCCGTGAACCACGTGCGAGCGATTGAGTTTGGTGCTCACTTGCACGGTCAGCGCGCAGTTGCGCAACGCGGCGTAGACGACTTCGCTATCGGGCGTGGCCGCCGCGAAATTGCCGCCCAGCGCGAAAAAGACATGCGCGCGGCCGTCGCGCATCGCTTCGATCGCGCCGATGGTGTCGTAACCATGTTCGCGCGGCGGCGCGAAGCCGAATTCCGCGCCCAATCGGTCCAGGAACGCCGACGAAGGCTTTTCGTAGATGCCCATCGTGCGGTCGCCCTGCACGTTGGAATGGCCGCGCACCGGGCAAGGGCCGGCGCCGGGTTTGCCGATATTCCCTCGCATCAGCAGCAGATTCAGCAGCATCTGCAGCGTGGCGACGCTGCGGCGATGCTGGGTCAGTCCCATACCCCAGCAGACGATCGTCGCGCGGCTGTCCAGATACACCCGTGCGGCTTGTTCGATCTGCGCGCGGCTCAGTCCGGATTCGCGTTCGATCGCATCCCACGGCGTCGCGCGCAGCGCATCGGCGCAGCGCTCGAAGCCGTGCGTGTAGGTCGCGATGAACGTCGAGTCCAACACCGCATCGCCGTCGTCGGCGCGTTCGATCACGACTTTCGCCAAGCCGGTCGCGACCGCCAAGTCGCCGCCGATCTTCGGCTGGAAATAATGCGAGGCGATCGCGGTGGAACCGCCGCCGAGCATTTCCGCAGGCGATTGCGGGTCGGTGAAGCGTTCCAGGCCGCGTTCGCGCAGCGGATTGAATACCACGATCTTGCAGCCGCGCTTGGCCGCGTCGCGCAGTTCGCCGAGCATGCGCGGATGATTGGTGCCGGGGTTCTGGCCGAACACGAAAATCGCCTCGGCGCGTTCGAAATCCTCCAGCGTCACCGTGCCCTTGCCGCTACCGATCTGTTCGGTCATCGCCACGCCCGAAGGTTCGTGGCACATGTTCGAGCAATCGGGGAAATTGTTGGTGCCGTAGGCGCGCACGAAC
>JAGNNB010000050.1 GCA_017990865.1 Lysobacteraceae bacterium | reverse complement strand
CGAGTTCGCCGTAGCGTTTGCTGTAGTACTCGGCGTAATGGCGCGACAGATCCTCGTCGCGTTGGCTCAGCGTCCTGCGGCGCTGGTAATCGGCGATGGAGCCGGTATAGACCGTTTCCACGTCCAAAACCGCGCTTTGGTTATTTTCGCTGGCGACGATGCGCTCGTACATCTCGACGCCCGCATTCGCTTGTTTCGGCGCCGGAATCGCTTGCAGAGCGTCGGTTCCCGCCACCACCGGCAGGGCCATGCCGTAGTCGCTCAAATCGACTTTGCGCGGGTCGCCGCCCTGCTGATCGATGGTGGGATCGACCCACACCGTCTCGCCGCCAATCTTCGCGCGTACGATCACATGATCGAACACCGACGCCGACGGAACGAAATCGGCGATGGCGCGTCCGCGATCGACCGACACCAACGCCGGCACCGCTTCGACGCCGAGCCGTCCGAGCAACGTGGACAACAGCCAGGCTTTATCTTTGCAATCGCCGTAGCGACTGCGCCAGACCTGTCCGGGCGAATTCGGTTTATGGGTGTTGTCGCCGATTTCGACGCCGAAATAACGTACGTCGTTCTGCACCGACCGCAACGCCGCGGTCAGTTTCGCGGCGTCGTCCGGCAACGCGCGCCACTGCGCGATCTTGCGTTCCAAATCCTCGTCGAAAGCTTCGCCGTACTTCGGGTACAGCGGCAAGCCCCATGCGACGACATCGGACCAGCGTCGCTTCGGTGCGATCGTCGCCTTTGGGTACGGTTGATACCACGCCGGATAACCTTGCTCGGCCACGACCGCCGGCAAACGCTCGGCGCGGAACGACACTTCCAGCGCATCGGCGGTGCGACGCACGGTCGGTTCGATCTCGGTGTTCTCGCGATGCAGGGCGAAGTCCGCGCCCGGGTCGTACAGCACGCGCAGGCCGCTTGCGAGCATCGGACTGTGCCAGCCCAACAGCGCGGTATCGGACGTTTGACCGCCCAGGATCGGATTGCTGCCGGTCACGCTGTAGGCGAATCGCACGATATCGTCGAGACGCACGTCTTCGAGCACGATCAGCGCGGACACGCTGCCGTTGGTCATGTTCTGCTCGAAGTCCTGTTCTCGACGCGCCAACGAGATTTTGTTGGGCACCAATCGGTTCTGCCAATGGCCATCGCGAAACAATTCCACGCGATGAATGCGCAGCGCCTGGAATTCGGGGTTGAATTCGATCTCGATCTTGCCCGCCTCGCCGATCAGCGAAGCCGTCCTGGGCTGGTACACGACATCGCGATAGACGATGTCGCGCCCGCCGCGTCGGTCGGCTTGCACATCGTTGCGCCACAGCCGCCAACGACGGTCGTCGGCGCCGGGCGCCCGCGGATCCCACACGGTCGGTACTTCGCGACGAATCACGAACGCCGGCTCCGCGCCGGTTTCGAAGCGAACCCCATCCCGAACGTGTTCGCTGGCGCTCGCGGCGGGTTGTCCGTCGGCCGCGACGGCGACCGTGGTCAGGCTCAAGGCACCGATCAGCAGCGCCGATGAAATCAAAGCAGATAAAACCCGGTGGTTCATCGAAGACTCCGCCCCCTTTTTCCAGGACGAAGCCTACACGAAAGCCAACGTGACGCCGATAGCGAACCTTGCTTCGAAGCAAAGGGAATTCACATTCGCGCCGGCCCGGCGGAGAGCGCGCTCGCGACGCTCGCGCGCAAGTCCTGCGGGGTGCGCGCCAGCGTCGCGGCGCCCGCCGCGCGCAATTCGGACTCGCCGCCGAACCCCCACAGCACACCGATGCCCGGCATGCCGTGATGGCGCGCGCCCTCGATGTCGAGGTGCCGGTCGCCGATCATGGCGCAGCGCGCCGCATCGACGCCGAGGCGCGACAGCGCTTCGTCGATCAGTTCGGGCTTATGGCTGAGGCGGCCGTCGAGCGTCGCGCCGACGATGTCCTCGAAGCAGTCGCCGAACGGCAGCGAAGACACGATGCGCCGCGCATGCGGTTCGTTCTTGGCGGTGACGACAGCCAAGCGATAACCGTCGTCGCGCAAGTGGCGCACCGCGTCGCCGATGCCGGCATAGACGCTGTGTTCGGCCCAGCCTTCGATGTCGTAACGTTCGCGATACAGCGCGACCGCGCGTTCGACATCGTTCGAATCGGCGAACAACGCACCGAAGCTGACGCGCAACGCGGGGCCGATCCACGCATGGAGCGCGTCGTCGCGGATGCCCGGATGACCCATGCCTTCAAGCGCATACGCCACGCAGCGGGTGATACCGACCGCGGAATCGATCAGGGTGCCGTCGAGGTCGAAGAACAAGGTTCTCATTCGATTACGATCGCATGGTCGCCAGATCGCATCGATCGTTGAGCGGACCAATACGCCGACCAAGCGACGACTTCGAAACACGCCCCGAGGAGACCGAGCGCGAACACGCCGGGCATCCAGGACAACGCATACAGCGCCATCGCCGCCAGAAAACAGATCAACGCCGCGACATGCGCGAATTTCACATCAAGCCGCCCGCGCTTCCAACGCCGCCACCGCCGGCAATGTCTTGCCTTCGAGGAATTCCAGGAACGCGCCGCCGCCGGTGGAGATGTACGAGACCTCGTCTTCGATGCCGTATTTGTCCACTGCCGCCAGCGTGTCGCCGCCGCCGGCGATGGAGAACGCATCGCTGCGCGCGATGGCGCGGGCCAAGGTTTCGGTACCTTTACCGAACGCGTCGAATTCGAATACGCCGACCGGGCCGTTCCACACCACGGTGCCGGCGCTTTGGATCAGCTCGGCGTAACGCGCGGCGGTTTGCGGGCCGATGTCGAGAATCATATCGTCGGCCGTCACCGCATCGACGGCTTTGACCGTGGCGGGCGCATCGGCGGCGAACGCGGGCGCGACCACCACATCGCTGGGAATCGGAATATCGGCACCGCGCGCTTTGGCGTCGGCCATGATCTGTTTCGCGGTCTCGAGCAAATCGTTTTCGATCAGCGATTTACCCACGCCATAACCCATCGCGGCGATGAAGGTGTTGGCGATGCCGCCGCCGACGATCAATTGATCGACTTTCGACACCAGCGACGACAGCAATTCGAGTTTGGTGCTGACCTTGCTGCCGGCGACGATCGCGAGCAGCGGACGCGCGGGATGCTGCAAGGCTTTCGCGAGCGCATCGAGTTCGGCCATCAACAGCGGACCGCCCGCGGCCTGTTTCGCGAATTTGATCGCGCCGTGCGTGGAGGCTTGCGCGCGGTGCGCGGTGCCGAAGGCGTCCATCACGAACACATCGCAGAGCGCGGCATATTTCTTCGAGAGCGTTTGGTCGTCCTTGCCCTCGCCGACGTTCATGCGGCAGTTTTCCAGCAGCACCAACTGCCCGGGTTCGACGCTCACGCCGTCCACCCAATCCTTCACCAACGGCACGTCGCGGCCGAGTAATTCGCCTAGGCGCTTCGCCACCGGCGCGAGCGAATCGGCTTCGCTCCATAGGCCTTCCTTCGGCCGCCCGAGATGCGACATCACCATCACCGCCGCGCCTTTTTCCAGCGCGAGTTTCAGCGTGGGCAACGACGCGACGATGCGCTGATCGGAGGTCACGACGCCATCGGCGACGGGAACATTCAGATCCTGACGAATAAGCACGCGCTTGCCGGCGAGATCGAGATCGGACATGCGGACGATGGCCATGGGGGGCTCCTGGGACGAAGGCGGTTATTGTCCCAGCCGCGAGAACTCGGCGCCAGCGCGGCGGCCGCGCATCGGCGGCAACGCGACCCGCGAAAAACAATCGCCCCCGGCCGCATCATGCGACCGGGGGCGATGGCGTCCGGCTTATTCCCCGCCCACCGCGGGTTTCTGCCGGATCAAACTCATCGCGAAGCCGGCGACGATCAGCGCGCCGCCGATCAACAACACCCACAACAGCCAACCGCGCCAATTCGGCGGCGTCTTCGGTTCGTCGTATGCCGCGTCGCCGCCCGCGACCGCGCGCGCGCCCAGCGTGGCAACCGGCGGCTGCCATTCGGCGCCCAAGTGCTTACGCATCGGTGCGAGCGCCTGTTCCACCGGCAACGAGGTGCGTTTCGCGCCACGACTACCGGCGGCCAGCGTGTACGGACCTTTACCCTGCGCCATAAACACGAAACGGTCCGGCAAATACGTGACCCGCAACTCCGGCGGCGTTTCCAGCGGCGCGACGGTGCGCAGGCGCCATTCGCGCGCAACGGTGGCGTTGCCGAGCGGGAGATCCTCGTTCTCGATCTTCAACTCGCCTTGACGCAGCCGGAAGACGCTCTGGTTGCCCACCAACCGCCACTCGTCGCCGACCAGCGCTTCGAATTCGACATCCGCGGTCGTGTTTTCGGTGGCGAGCGCGACGCTCAACTGGATCGCCGGCAGCGACGCCGGCAAGCGATAGCGATACCAGCGCCCGCGGCTATCTTCTTCGCTGTCGGCGAATTGCGCCTCGGCGACGCGGGTGACGAAGTCCGAGTACGTCGGATTCGCCGGATCGTTCCGCCGCAGCTTGACCTGCAGCGACGGCAACGCGTCGCCGTCAAGTTGACGCAAACGCAAATACGGCAGCGACGTGGACGGGAAGTCGATCGTGCGCCGGGTGAGCGTCGCGCCTTGCTGGCGCAGCGACATCACCGCCGCGCTGTCCACCAAGGTCTGCCAGTGTTCCAAATCGTTGCTGGCGTCCACCGCGAAACGCGTGCGCCGATCGCGATCTTCCATCGACCACGCCAATTCCAGGCGATCGAACGTGACCGTCTGCGACTCGCGCCGCAAACCGCTGGCGTCGATCACGTAGTCGATGGCCGACGGCGTCGGCGGCGGAGTCGTCGATCCGTCGGTCGTTTGGGTCGCGCCTTGCACGTTGGCTTCGATCACGCGCACTTGACCGGCGCTATCGCGCTCCAAGCGCACCGACACATCGCCCGCGGCCTGCGCCGCGTCGTGCGGCAACTCGAAGGCAGGCACCCCCGACCATTGCATCCACTGCATCTGCGACATGGTCTGATTGAGGTCGCGCAACGGCGCCACCGGTACCGAGCGACCGTCGGCGTTGAACACTTCGAAATCGCGCAGTTGCGGGTCGCGCAGCGCCGCGTAGACCTCGGGCGTGAGTTCGAATTGCCATGCGACGTTATTGCCCTCGGTCTTCAAGGGCCAGCGGTAGGCGTAGTCGTCGCTCGCGCCGACGGCACCGGCAGCGTAGGCGGCGCCGACCGCCAACGTCGTCGAGAGCGCGAGCGCGAACGTGGAGCGAACGGTATGCGAGGCGATGCGTCGAAGGGTCGACATCCTGGGCCACTCCGGAAAGGACATGCGCGGCGCGAGCCGCGGGGGGTGCGAGGGATTCGCGAGCGTGCGAGGAAGATCGGCGGCGATCATGCGGCGGCCTCATGCTTCGGCGGCTCGGGCTTGGACGGCTCGCGCTTCGGCGGCGCCGGCGCGAAATAGCCGACCGCCGTGCACAACAAGCCGTAAGCGATGAAGGAAATGATGCCGAAGATGTTGCCCAGGTGACCGCGGTCGATCAGCAGCAGTTTCAGCAGCACCACCGCCATCAAGGCCGCGCCCGCGCCCCACAGCACGCGGTCGCCGCGACGCGAGCCGAAGATCCAACCGAGTACGCCGAGCACGCTCCACACCACCGTCAGCGCGGTTTGCACCTGGGTGTCGTCGAGCATCGAGATCGACCACGAGGTATCGGCCCAGTGATGCACCGCGCGCAGGGTCGCGAAGCTCACCCAGACGAAACTGACGATGGCGAACGCGGGGACGTCGAAACGCGAGGCCTCGGGTTTGGCGCTGCCGCGATGCCGCCATGCGTACGACGCCAACAGCAACAAGCCGGCGATCTGCAGCAATTCGACCGGATTGAGCACGGTCATCCACGGCAACGGCGCGCTATCGCCCGGGAAGAACAGCGACAGCACCCATGCCGTCGACGTGACCAGCGCGGCGGACAGCGTCAGTGGCGTCCGATAGTCGGCGAAACCCGCCGACAACGGCGCGGAGAGCACGCGCGGGCGCCGCCACAACAGTGCAGTGAACACGGTCAACGGCACGCCGATGGCGGCCATGCGCCAACCGTCGCCGAGATCGGCGAGGCGCGCGTGCTCGATCAAGAAGCAACCGATCGCCACCGTCCAGGCCCACCACCAACCGCCGTGGGCGATGCCGCGAACGCCTTTGTGCGCATCGCGCAGGCATGTCATCGCGCGCCAACCCAGCGCGGCGTACACCGCCCACGCCACCCAACCCCAATCGGCGAACGGATGCCCGTGGCGCGCGCTTTGCCAGAACGACACCGGGATCGCGAACACCAACGCCAGCGCCGCAGCGACGCCGAGCATCGACAAGTCGCGCACGCGGCGGCGGCCTTCCGCGGCCAGCCAACCGCTGAAGATCGCGAACGACAACACCGCCGTCCAGCGATACGCGTACGGCACGTGGGTGTCGATCTCGTTGAAACCCGCGAACAGCCACCACACCAGCGCCCACAGCGTCAGCACGGCGACGTTGCTGCGGTCGGTTTTTTGCCGGTAGCTGTAAGCGATGATGAAACCGGCGAGCGCGATCAACACCGCGCCCATGAACGCCGGGTTGGCGAACGGCGTCGGCATCGCGGCCCACACCCATTGGCCGGCATCGTTCTCGACCAGTTGCGTCCCGTAGCGATGGAACCCGACGTAGTACGCGACCGCCGCCGCGACCTGCAGCAACAGGCCGGAAATCTGCGGCAATTTGCGCTGTTGCCGCAGCCCCAGCCACACCAGCGCCGCGCCTTCGAGCGCGAACACGCTGGCGCTGGCGCCCGCCGACAAGGCCAACGGCACCGCCAACGTCGCGAACCCGACCGCGAGCACCGCGTAGGATTCGACCAACGGTCGCATCCGCGCCCCTCGGTGCAACACACCGCCGAGCAAGGCGTAGATCGCGGCGAGGATCAGCGCCGAGAACGCCAACGGCATGCGATCGCCGCGCGCGAGATATTCGTGCAACAAGCCTGCCTGCAGCGCGAAGGCGATCAGCGGCGCGCCGAACACCAAGGTGCCGTCGACGCGATCGTGACGATCTTCGCCGCGACTGCGCGCGTAGAAGATCGGAATCAGCAAATACAAGCCGAAGAACAGCAGCAGGAACGGCTCGGTGGTGGCGAACTTCTTCGGATCGTAATCGAGGACGCCCCAGACAGTGCCGATGCCGAAGGTGAAGACGAAGCCGAGCAGATTGAGCAATCGCCACGCGCCTTGTCGACGCGATTGCGCCCAGGCGATGGCGAAGATGCCGAGATTGAGCACGGCGTAATACGAGAACAATGCGACGTGATTGCCGCTGCCGGTCGACAACCAGATCGGCGCGAGGAAGCCGGCGAGAATGCCGAACACCGCGAGCGCCAACGCGCGCTGCAGCACCGCCAACACGCCCAAACCCGCGACCAGGACGACGGTGATGCCGAACGCCGGGGCTGCCGGCATCAAGTGGTAGAGCTTGAACGCGGCGAAGGCCACCAACATCAACACGCCGATCGCGCCGCCCTGCAGCGAGAGCGCGAACGAACGCCGCTCTTCGCGCTGGCGCCATGCGAACACCAAACCGCCGATCGCCGCCGCGGCGATGGCAGCCAAGCGCACTTCGATCGGCACGCGCACCCAGCCTTGATCGCTGGCGTATTTCAGCAACGCCGCGACGCCGGCCAACAACACCATCACGCCGATCTTCACCGGCACATTGCCTTCGGTGAACCAGCGTTTGATCAGACGCACCGCCGGCGCGAACGGATCGGGCGGCGGCGGGCGCGGCGCGGAGGCGCGAGGCGCTTGCGGAGGCGGCGCTTGCGGCGGCAGACCGGCCTCGCGGCGATCTTGCTCCATCGCCGCGGTGGCGCCGACCGACACCGCGCGTTCCCACGGCAACGGCGGCGGCGGAGCATCGGCATCGACAGTGGAGATCGACTCGGCGGCGGCCTGCGTTTCGGGTTCCGGCGCGGTTGGGGCGACGAAGCCTGTCGCGAACGTCGCCTCGGACGGCGACGACAGCGACGAGTCTGGGGCTTGTTGCGCCGCCGGTTCGGCGACGGAGGGCGTTTCCGCGCGACTGCGCGCGGTGGCATCGGGCGCGGTGGCGGCGGCATGCGCGGCCTTCGAGAGCGCATGGGCCTGCGTGGCTTCCTGAGCCGCGCGGCGCGCCTCTTCGCGAACGACCTGTATCTCGTCTTCCAGCGCCGAGATGCGCTGTTTCGCCCCGCCGATCTTGACCAGCGCCACGACCAACAGCACCGGGACGGCCAATAGGCACAACCCGATCAGTACCAAGACGCCCTCAATGCCGGCCATCGATATCCCCTGCCCGCGATCCGTTTTCTCGCGGATCAGACTCGGCGATGCCGCAGGGTTTTGCAACCGCATGCCCTCAGGTGGGCATTTGCGCGTCCATGGGTATCGGATCGCGCTACTCGTCCTGGTGCTCGCGGCGCCGCCGGCCTTAGGCCGACCGGGTCGGTCGTGGGACCGCAGCCTCAAAACAACGAAAGCGCCCGAAGGCGCTTCCGTGTCGAGCGACCCGGCCAAGGCCGAATGCGCGCGAAGATCGATCTTGTACGCTCGGCCGCTCGGGCGCGAGCCGAGCGAGCGGTCAGCCGGCGACCACCCGGACCATTTCCAGGCATTTGTTCGAATAGCCCCACTCGTTGTCGTACCACGCCACCAGCTTGACGAAGGTGGTGTCGAGCGCGATGCCGGCATCGGCGTCGAACACCGAGGTGCGCGTTTCGCCGACGAAATCGGTGGCGACGACTTTGTCTTCGGTGTAGCCGAGCACGCCCTTGAGCGCGCCTTCCGACTGCGCCTTCATTTCCGCGCAGATCTCGGCGTAGGTCGCGGGCTTGTCGAGTTCGCAGGTCAGATCGACCACCGACACGTCGGAGGTCGGCACGCGGAACGACATGCCGGTAAGTTTCTTGTTGAGTTCCGGAATCACCACGCCGACGGCCTTCGCGGCGCCGGTGCTGGAGGGAATGATGTTCTCGAGAATGCCGCGGCCGCCGCGCCAATCCTTGTTCGACGGGCCGTCCACGGTTTTCTGCGTGGCGGTGGCGGCGTGCACGGTGGTCATCAGGCCACGCTTGATGCCCCATTTGTCGTTCATGACTTTGGCGATCGGCGCGAGGCAGTTGGTGGTGCAGGATGCGTTGGAAACGATCGCTTCGCCCGCGTATTTGGTGTGATTCACGCCGTAAACGAACATCGGCGTGTCGTCTTTCGACGGCGCCGACAACAGGACTTTCTTCGCGCCGGCGGCCAGATGCTTCCCGGCGCTGGCTTTATCGAGGAACAGGCCGGTGGATTCGATCACGACCTCGGCGCCGACCTCGTCCCACTTCAGATTGGCCGGGTCTTTTTCCTGCGTGAGGCGAATGCGCTTGCCGTTGACGATCAGCGTATTGCCGTCGACCGAGACTTCGCCCTTGAAGCGGCCGTGGACCGAATCGTAGCGGAGCATGTAGGCCAGATAATCGGGTTCGAGCAGATCGTTGATGGCGACGATCTCGATGCTGTCGCCGAAATTCTGCACCGCGGCGCGAAGGACATTGCGGCCGATGCGGCCGAAACCATTGATGCCAACCTTGATCGCCATGGGCGGGTTGCTCCTAACTAGTGTGGGGGGCGTGAGCCGTTCATTTTAGCCGATCGATCCGGCCGCCAGCAGGTGGGCGAAGAACGCGCTTCGCGCGCGATTTCGCGCCGGCTTTCCCCTGACCACCCGGACAGGTGTGGGGACGCGTGCCGGAGCCCATTCGGGCCGAATTGGGCATGCGGCGAACCCGCGGACCGCCATCGGAACGATAGAGCGGACCGATCGGAAGCGCTGGACGCAGCCGAGCGCACCCCGACAGGGCGCGGCGAGATGGGACACCCATTCCAGAACGCGCATTCCGCACGCCCCCGTAGGGTCCACGAAGCTGAACGGCAGGGTCAATTTGTTAAGAATTTGATTAGACTCAATGAATCGGCTTGGCCGACCCCACAAGATGTGACCATCCACAACGCCTAGGAGGCAACCATGAAATTCCGTCTCGTCCCGCTCGCCCTCGCTCTCGCGCTCGGCGGCGTCGCCGCTCCCGCTTTCGCCCAACAGGCCGGCGAATGGACGATTTCCGTCGGTGCGCACCAAGTCAACCCGAAGTCCGATAACGGCAGCTTGGTCGGCGGTGCGCTTGATGTCGAAGTCGGCAGCAACGTGCGCCCGACCATCACGGCCGAATACTTCGTCCGCGACAACCTCGGTATCGAAGTGCTGGCCTCCTGGCCGTTCGAACACGACATCAATATCAAGGGCCTGGGCAACGTCGGCTCGACCAAGCATCTGCCGCCGACCGTCACCCTGCAGTACCACTTCGGCAACGGCACCGTGAAGCCCTTCGTCGGCGCCGGCGTCAACTTCACCACGTTCTTCAGCGAAGACACCACCGGCGCGCTCGCCGGTAGCGATCTGAGCCTGGGCAACTCCTTCGGTCTGGCCGCGCATGCCGGTCTCGACTTCGAAGTCAGCGAGCGCGGTTCGATTCGCGTCGACGCCCGCTGGATCGACATCGACACCGACGTCGAACTCGACGGCGCCGACATCGGCACCGTGAACATCGACCCGCTGGTCTACGGCGCGGCGTACGTCATCAAGTTCTGATCGAAACATTCTGATCGAAACATTCCGATCGCAGCACCCGCCGCCGGCCGTCGGCGCGACGCGTCCCCTCTCTCCGACGCGTCGCACTCGCCTTCTCAGGATCGCCTCCCTCTCACACGATCCCGTTTCGCGCCGTCGGCCCGGCGGCATCCATGGCGTCGCTCATCGCTGAGTGACCCATATGCACCATCCACTTGCGCCACACACAAACAGGCCATGCTCGGTTACTCTGCCGGCATGGCCTGTTCGTTTCTACGCGCTCTGCGATGCGCGCTTTCGATCGTCGTCTTTCTTTCCGCACCCGCGTACGCTTGGGGGCCGCAGGGTCATCGTCTGATCGGCACGATGGCCGAAGCCGAACTCACGCCCGGCGCACGCGCGGAAGTCGCGCGGCTGCTCCACGGCGAGAGCGATCCGACCTTGGCCGGCATTTCGAATTGGGCGGACGATCTGCGCGAAAACGACCCGGATCTGGGTCGTCGCAGCGCGAGCTGGCATTACGTCAATCTGGCTCAAGACGATTGCGTCTACCAAGCCGCGGCGCATTGCCGCAACGGCGATTGCGTGATCGAAGCGATTCGCCGCCAAGAGGCGCTGCTCGCCGACCGCCGCCAACCGGATGCGGTGCGCACGCAGGCCTTGAAGTTTCTGGTGCATTTCGTCGGCGATGTCCATCAACCGCTGCACACGGGTTACGCGAACGATCGCGGCGGCAACACCTATCAGTTGCAGGTCCGCGGCCTGGGCAGCAATCTGCATCGGGTGTGGGACGGCGATGTGGTGATGGCGGCGAGCCGCAGCGAACAGCGCAATCTTCGACGCCTGCGCGCATTACCGACGCCGGCCGGCGTGAGCGATACGGCAGTCGGTTCCTGGGCCGAAACCGCCTGTCGCATCGTGCGTCGCGAGGGTTTCTATCCGCCGCGCGGCTTGCTGGCGCCGGGCTATCTGACGCGTTGGCGCCCCACCGCTGACATGCAATTGCGATTGGCTGCGGAACGTTTGGCGCGCTTGTTGAACCGCGCGTTGGCGCCGCCCGATGCGGCGCGAGTGCGCGCGCGTTGAGCCGCAGGTTTTGAGCGAGGTCGCGTTACTCGCCGCGGGATTATTCCTGCTGGTCGCGGCGCTGTATTCGTCGGTCGGGCACGCCGGCGCGAGCGGCTATCTCGCGGTCATGGTGCTGCTGGGGTTCGGTCAGGCGGAACAGCGACCGACGGCGCTGGTGTTGAATCTGTTGGTCGGCGCGATCGGTTTGGCGCGGTTCTGGCGCGGTGGACACGTCCGCTGGCGCAATATTCTGCCGTTCGTGCTCGCCTCCGCGCCCGCGGCGTATCTCGC
>JAGNNB010000049.1 GCA_017990865.1 Lysobacteraceae bacterium | reverse complement strand
GGCATCGTTGGCGCAATACAACCCGCCGTGGACGCTGGGGCCGCTACGACGCAATGAAGTGATGCTGCCGATCGAGCCCGCTCCCGCGCCCTAGTCGATGACTAGCCGATGACTAGCCGATGACTAGCTAATAGTCCGCATCCGTCGATCGTCACAGGACCGGCAGTGCAACCGACCGAACACGTTCCGCCGCCCGATACCGCCGACACCGGCCACGAAGAGCCGCAGAGCGGCCAACGCTTTTGGTCGAAGCGCAAACGATGGATCCTGCTGGCGGCGATGTTGGCGATCGTCGCGATCGCCGTATTCGGTTTTTATCGTCTGCGTCCACCGCAGGCGATCGTCCGAACGCTATCGCCCAAAACGATCGAGATCGCGCTCGCGGTGGTCGGCAGGGCGAGACCGCGCGATCTCGTCGACATCAAATCGCCGCATCCGGGCCAGATCGTGCGGATCTTTCGCGACGATGGCGATCGCGTCGCCGCCGACGAACCTTTGGCGATCGTACGCTCCGAGGTCGAAAAAGCGCAGAACGATGCGGATCTTGCGCGCGCGACGGCCGCTCGTGCCGAAGCAACACGCGCGGCTTTGGCGTACCGTCGCACGCAAGCGCTCGCCGCCGACGGCTTCGTCTCCAAGGCCTCGCTCGACGAAGCGCGCGCGACCATGCAGTCGGCCGACGCCGCGCTCGCGGCTGCGGTCGCGCAAGGCCGCGCGACCGCAGCGAAAACCGGCGAGTTCACCCTACGCGCACCGATGGCCGGCACCGTGCTGGTGCGCCCGATCGACAACGGTCAAGTCGTCTCGACGGAGACCACGCTGTTCCAGCTCGGTTCGCAGCAGGGCGTGGAAATCCATGCGGATGTCGATGAAATGTACGCCGATGCGCTGCGTCCCGGCATGTCCGCGCGTGCGTCCTTATCCGGTTCGGCCTCGCAGTTCGCGGCGCATGTGATCGAAGTATCGCCCCGCGTCGATGCCACGACCGGCGGTCGTTTGATCAAACTCGCGCCGGATAGCGCGATCCGCATTCCGTCGGGGCGCTCGATCGACGTTACGATTTCGGTAGAAACGCGTCGCAATGCGATTGCTCTTCCGCGCCAAGCGGTGCTCGACGCCACCACCGATCCGAAGGTGCTCGTCGTCGATGCGCACGACATCGCACGCGCACGACGCGTGAAGATCGCGGCCTGGCCCTCGCCGAATGCGATCATCGAGGCGGGGCTGGCCGTCGGCGATCGCGTGATCCTGTTTCCCGGCGCGATCGAACCATCGACCCGGGTACGGCCGCTGGAGCGCGCGGCGGACGACCCGCTATCGGACGAATAAGCCATGTTCGCTTTCGCCGTCGCCCGTCGCTACCTGCTGTCCAATCGCGCGCAGTCCGCGCTGTTGATCGCGGGCGTCGCATTGGGCGTGACTGCCTTCGTGTTCATCACGGCGCTGATCCAGGGGCTGGCGATCCGCCTGACCGATGAAGTGACCGCGAACAGTGCGCACGTCAGCCTCGAATCCGACACGCGCATCGCGCGCGTCGTGCCGAACGCCGGCGTCGAGACCGAAGCGGTCGCGCTCGTCTCGACCTTTCAACGACAGCAGATCCGCGAATGGCGATCGACGGTGGCATTGCTGCGCGAACAATCGTCGGTCTCCACCATCAGCCCCCAGATCACCGGCAGCGCTTTTCTGGTCAAGGGTCAAGCGGTGGCGCCGGTATCGGTCACGGCGGTGGAGCCGGACAATCTCGATGCGATCTCACCGATCAGTCAGCAGATCGTGAGCGGCCGGCGCAGCCTTGGCGCGGACGGTGTACTGATCGGAACGGTGCTCGCCGAAACCCTGGGCTTGTCCGCGGGCCAGCCGGTGCTGTTTCGCACCGACCGCGGCGTCGAACGTTTGTTGACCGTGCGCGGAATCTTCAGCACGGGCGTGCGCAGCGCTGACGAGCGCGTGGCGTTTCTGTCCATTCAAACGGCTCGGCCTTTGTTTCGATTGCCGGAGGGTTTGACCAATATCGAGATCAAACTGGACGACGCCAACCGTGCGCGCGAAGTCGCTTCGTTTCTTCACGAAGCGACCGGCCTGCGCGCCACGCCGTGGCAGGAACGCAACGCGAATCTGGAAGATGCGTTGACGGCGCAGGCGCAAACCGGCCGGCTCATCCAGATGTTTTCGCTGATTTCGGTGCTGATCGGGATCGCCAGCGCCTTGATGCTCTCGGCCAACAAGCGTCGTGGCGAGATCGGCATCATGCGCGCCTTCGGCATCTCGAAGTCGTTCATCGCGACGGTCTTCGTGTTGCAGGGATTTCTGATCGGCTTGATCGGCGCCGCGCTCGGTTGCGTCGCCGGCTACGGCCTGTGCGCGTGGCTCGCCACATTGACGAAAGCCGACGGCAGTTTGGCATTGCCGATCGCGCCGAGTCAGGGCGGTTACGCGCTTGTGATGGTCCTCACCACGTTAGGCGCCGTGTTGGCCTCGGTGATTCCGGCGCGCGCAGCCGCGCGTCTCGATCCGCTGCAGGCGATCCAGCAATGACGCCGGTCCTCGACGCGCGCGGTATCGAAATGAGCTTCCGCAATGGCGACGAAGTGACCCGCGTCCTCAAGGGCATCGATCTGTCGTTGGATCCGGGCGAGCTGGTGGCGCTGCTGGGCGCATCGGGTTCGGGGAAATCGACGCTGCTGTCGATCGTCGGCCTGTTGTTGCGACCGACCGGCGGGGCGATCGACATCGGCGGTCAACGCGTCGATCGGCTCACCGAGGCGCAACGCGCATCGTTTCGCAACAAGCGGCTGGGCTTCATCTTCCAGTTCCATCACCTGCTCCCCGATTTCACCGCCATCGAGAACGTCGCCTTTCCGGCTGCGGCGCCCGCGGGCGGCATGTCGACGGCGATGCGGCAGCGTGCCCGCGACCTGCTGGTGAGGGTCGGGCTGAAAGATCGGATGACGTTCGTCGTCACCCAGCTCTCGGGCGGCCAGAAGCAGCGTGTCGCCATCGCACGGGCGCTGATGAACAAACCGGAATTGATCCTGGCCGATGAACCGACCGGCAGCTTGGATCGCGTCGCGGCGGAACAGGTGCTCGATCTGATGCGCGAGGTCAATCGAGAAGACAAAGCGACATTCTTGATTTGCACCCACGACGACGATGTCGCGGCGCGCTGCACGCGGCGCATCACGCTGAACGATGGACGGGTGCAGTCCGGGTAGCGCCGGCGCCACGGCGTGCTTGAAGGAGTGCTGCATGACGTTCGCGAGACGATAGTGGTTCGGTGCTGGAGGGTACGAATCGTTTGTTGCCGTACCGCTGCTGATATCAAAACGAGTCAAAAGTTCGGCGCGCAAGCGCTTTTGTCTGAACATCCGCGATGTCTTCTCCCCTGCATCGAAAAAGATTGGATAGTGCTGAGCGCGATCCGGCTTTCGCGAAGGGGTTCGCACCGCTTGTTCGCGCAGACAGCGATGTATAAGAAATTCGACTCGCAGCCAGGGTGCCGATCGAGACCGGCGCCTGAATGCGCGAATCGACCGCAGAGCGTGGCGTCGGTTGAAGGGCGGGTTGGCTGAAGCAATCGCTTACTTGCGGCCAATTTCGACCAGCGATGCATAGCATTCGCACGAGGCTTCTTCCAGCCCTCGACGATTGAGGATATGGATCTCGCCACGGGTATAGCGGATCAGGTTCTTCTTTTGCAGCGATCCCGCAGCGATAGTGATCGCGCTGCGCTGTACGCCGAGCATATCGGCCATGGACTGATGCGTCAGATGGAAACAATCGGCGTGCGCATGGTCGTGGGCGATCAGCAGCCAGCGCGCCAACCGCGGGCCGACTTCATGGAAGTAGTTGCAGGCCGCAGTCTGCGAAATCTGCTTGATCGTTGCGTACAAATAGCGACCGATTGCGCGACGTAGATTCGGACTGTCGGCCAGTTCGCGCTGCAAAAGCGATGCAGGCAACCGCCATGCACGACCGCTGCTCTGCACGATCGCGCGCAGCGGTACGGTGGACACGCCAAGAAGAAGGGTCGCGCCGAGCATGCCTTCATTGCCGATCGACAACATTTCCAGCGGCGGATGGCCCCGCAGCGAATCCACCAGCGCGATGCATGCGGTCAGAGGGAAATACACATCTCGATAAAGCCGGTCGGGCTCGCACAGAAGAGTGCCGTATGCGAGATTGATCGGTTCGCAACGCGCCAGTATGCGTCCGCGTTCGTAGCGCGGAAAACTGGCGAGCAAAAGGTTGGAAACAGGTTCTGGGATGGCGACTTTCACGAACTCTTCCTGCAGCACGGAATGCCGAAGCCGGTAGGGGAAGGTGCCGACTCACCCCGTCGTCGCAGGTTGCCTAACGAAGGCGGATTCTTCTGTTCGCTGAAGCACGCTTCGCTGATCGCCGTTCAGCGAGTCGATGGGGGAAAATAAGGCAGAAGCCGATCCGTTTCCTTCTTGACCACGGCATAGCACTCGCAGCACATATGTTCGAGTTTGGGACGGTCCAATACCGTGATACGCCCACGGGTGTACTCGATCGCGCCGGCACGCTCCAATTTTCCGGCGGCGTTGGTGACGCCTTCGCGCCGCACGCCGAGCATGTTGGCGATCAGTTCCTGGGTCATGACAAGACGGTTGCTGGGCAGCCGATCCAAGGACAATAACAACCATCGGCACAATTGCTGGTCGATCGTGTGATGTCGATTGCACACAGCGGTCTGCGCCATTTGCGTGATCAGCGACTGGGTATAGCGCAACATCAATTGCAGCAATTCGCCATGCCGATTGAATTCATCTTTTAGACGTTGACCGAGCAACCGGTATGCGGATCCCGCGCTTTGCACGATCGCTCGACTCGGCGTGCTTTCGCCACCCATGAACAAGGCGACACCGATGAGTCCTTCGTTCCCCACAACCGAGATTTCCGCCGATGCGCCGTTCTCCATGACATACAGCAACGAGACGATGGAGTCGGTCGGGAAATACACGTGGCGCAGAGCATCTCCGGATTCGTATAAAACTTCGCCGAGCGGAAGACGTATCGGTTCGAGATGAGGAAACAGACGGTCTTGCACCTCGGTCGTTAAGGCGGCCAAAAGATGATTCTGTTGCGGTTCCATTTTGTTCGACATGGTAGGCACCGTTGATTCGAAAGCGCGAACGAAAACCGGTTGCCCGCATGAGGATCATTCGGGCCAGACTCGATATGCACGGTAGCGCACATAGGCCGCCCTGTCTTTCTTTTTAGCGCTAACGACGGTTGACAGTGTTCATCGCATCAGCATCGGCGATGAAGAATGCCGAAGAGCACCTCTCATCTCATGGGGCCAGCGCCGTCGCACGGTGGCTTACGATGATTGCGATGCCGCGTCGAATCTATTGTTAAGCGATCCTCGCAGAGGTCATGCGGCAAACTTCGTATGAAATGAGGTCGCTTCTGCCTTGGGATTGCGGGCATCGTCTGTCGTTCTGCAGATCGTCCGCCTCGCGAAAACTCGTGAAATCCGATCGGGTCTGATCCTTATCGATGCTGAAAACGTGCGTGTGAAGGCAATTTAATCAAACTTTTGCGCGTCTTCCGACGAACAAGGACACGACGAACATGATCAGGAAGATCACGAACAATACTTTAGAGATCCCAGCAGCGGGCCCGGCGATGCCGCCGAAGCCGAGTGCGGCGGCGATCAATGCGATGATGAGAAAAACGATGCTGTACTTCAACATGATCCGTACTCCCATTCGGTGATTGATCGCAATCGTAAGATCGATGAATTTAGACGGCGCGATCAACGTCAGCTATCGCAGAACGCTCGATGCATTCTTCGAAAGCCTGAAATATCGTAAAAGAGTAGATAAGAGTAGCGAGCGTCACGAAGTATCCGCAGATACGCTGCGAGCGTCGGTGCGCCACCGCACATAGGCGCAAGTGACGAAAGCAGTAGCGCGATCGACGCGATTTCGGTGCGTGCGATCTCGCACCGACAATGCCGCCGGCGCGTCTTAGCATTCAGATGGGATCGTTGGCGGAATCGTCGGCCAGCCGATAAGAGTGCGGCCATACGGCCCAGTTCGCGCGTGACCGATCTCGCTCTCGCTGCCGCATGATGCGGCCCGCTCGCTTCAACAAGAGGATATTTCATGAGCATACGACTACTATCGATGGCGGCGATCATCGCACTGCTGCTGACAGGCTGTTTGGAAGCCGCAACGCAAGACAACGATAATGGCGATCAATTCCGTCGAGATGCCGCCGACAACAACGATCAAGCGCGCATCGATACGAGCAGAGACGTTGCGGAGGCCAACAGACGGATGGAACGGTCGCAACAAGCTCTGTCGAACCATGAATCCGACAAGATACTGACGGAGTTCCAATCCGCGGAGATGATGGCGGATGTGCAGACCGTATACGATGTCGCCCTGTTGGAGGCCGATAGACGTCATCGGGAATCGAGACGTCAGTGCGATGACATAAACGGCAAAGCAAACCACGCCTGCGTCGAGATTCTCGATGATGCGCTCGCTGCCGATCTATCGTTGGCGGCCCACGATCGCGATACGGCCATTGTCGCTGTCGAATACCGAAAATAAGGTTTCGAACGCGAATTGAGCAGAACACCGTATCGCTTGCGTCAGGCTCGTGGATAAGCACCGAGCCTGACGCTGCGACTATCCCCCACTGCGATCGCAGTGGGAAAGCGCGCCGGTTATCGGCCGTCGCCATCCGCATCTCCGGGCATCGCGCGCTCGACGTAATGCCAGCCATCACGTACCGCATCTTTGGCTTCGGCCCACATCAGTCGCGATTTTCCGCGGGCTGAATCCCATTTATCTTTCAGATTCGCTTCGATTTCCGCGAATTTGCGGTCGCGATTCTCTGCGAACGCGCTGTATCCATATCGATATGCCGGCTCGTAGTCGGTCCACTCGCGACCGGAGACGAAATACGGTTTGGACGCGTAGTTGCTTTTCCAATAATCGCCATACGCCGTCGGGTTGACCGCTTCGGCAACGCCGTCGCCCGCCGCTGCGCCAAGCACAGCACCTACCACCGCGCCCGCCGCGATTCCGACCGGGCCGCCAACCGTACCGACCATCGCGCCGGCGACGCTACCGGCGACAGCGCCGGTTCCTGCGCCGAGGGAATGATCTTTTCTGAGTGTCGACATGAGCATTGACTCCATAATGTGACGATCGCTGCGCCGCAGCGACGTCCCCGAATGGGGAATCGGTATGTTGCGAGATCGCATAGAGTCGGTCTGTGCGATGGCGAACGCTCGCACTTCGATCGGACGTAATGTTCGGCCAATATTTACCTGTGTCCGCGCGTGGCGACGAAAAAAAGCACGCCGGTTCAAGGGCGTGCTTAGTTGCGCGACAAGTGGGCTCGACGCTGGATGCGCGCTTATCGTCGCTGAGTAGTGCGTCGGTCGATGAATGCCCGACTGGATACTTTCATTCTTCCGGTCTGACATCGACCAGAACCCGCAGGGTACGGCCAGGATTGAAATCGGTCGTCGTTTGATAGGCGATCCCGGCATAACTGTAGCTCACGCGATAGAGGCCGAGGTCGCGACTGTCGTAGTTACCGATGTTGCGGCAATGGCGCTCGGTGCCGGAGCCGTCTCTGTAACGATCGTAACCTTCATAGCGGTTGTTGCCGCCTGTGTTTCCGCCGACGGCGGCACCGATCGCCGCGCCGGCGATCGTAGCGGCCGTGCGGCCATCGCCTCCGCCGACTTGCGTCCCCAAGGCGCCGCCGACGATCGCGCCGATGACGGTACGTGCGGTCTTGTTGCTGCCGTCGCCGCGATAGAGATGGCCGGAACCGTCGCGATAGTAGCCGCTATCGTTCTTGTTCGTGCGTTCGTTCCAGCATTCCTGACGTTGCTGGGAATCGCGCTGAGTGCGCTCAACACGAGTCACGCGCGCCACGGCGCGGCGCGAGTTCTCGGACACGTAATTTCTATCGTTACTGTTGGATTGCGCGGAAGACGGACCGCTGAAGCATGCGGCGATGGCGAGAAACAGTGCGGTCACTGCGATAGTTTTCATTGGGATATTCCTGTGTTCAGGTGTCGGCAACACTCGTCACGAGAGCGCTGCTGAGGCGGCAGCGAATTGAAAGTGACTGCCGGAATGCTTGCCGTGCCGTTGCGGCATGGTATTTGTGTCGAAAGCAGCAAGACGATGCTCAGCTTTATTCGACTAAGCTGTGAGGATGGAATGCATCGGATTCGCGGTGTGCCCGAGGATGCAGAGTCGCCGAACTCATGCTACATGCGGACGCCCACGAACTCCGTGCGTTGGCGCACCGATCGCATTTCAAACGTACAGGAATCGTTCCGACTTCTCGGGGCTCGATTTGGGGTGAGGCCCGCAGTTTGCTGTTGTTCACCGAGTAATGGTCGTGGCGCGCACTGAGCTTGCTCAAGTCGAGAAATCTCAAATCAGGAGTCGAAGCCGGAATGCACTTCCTGAATATTTCGGATGATCCTGAACCCAGGCGACTACGCTGGTCATTACCTTTCGTCCGGCCGGTAGTGGATAGGGTCTGAACTTCGTTTCGGTGACGGTTTGCGATTTGGTGTCCATTTTGACGTTCGCTGCGATGTCGCTCGCAGCCGACTCCGCTCGTTGGGTCGATCTCGGCGTCGCTCAGTCGGAGTATCTCGATTACATTCGGACTGGAAGGCCTTGCGTTCGGAAGGGTGCCGTCTGACAATTCGAGCCGAACCCGTATCTCGAGTCGGCTCGACTCAATCGTTGAAATCGATCGTGGCAAGAAGAAAAGATCTCAAAAATATCGCTTCTGGACTGCTCGGTTCTTTCATTAGCCGCAATAACGATGTCGCCGGCTACTGGGGTATCGGTCAGCTAAGCTCGCTTGCCGCGAAAAATTCGGTCGATAGCGTTCGCATCGATTTAATTCTCGGCTCAATTTCCCCGCCCAACGCTTTTTTCTCCGAACTGGTATCCGGCTATTCCCGTATTCTGTACCATCGGCTTTCGGCTTGCGACATTCCCTCGTCATGGTTGCGGTCTGCGACTATCGAGCTTGATCTCAACCCCGAGCCGCCGCCCAAGCGCGTGTTCAGTACGACATGGGGCTCTTTGTTCGAACTGACCGTAACCCTTGTCGATGATAAATTCACCGAGCATGCGGTGAGCGCGTTCGGATATTGCGCGCCGCACGATCCCATACGAGAGTATAGGAGACCCGGCGGATGGCGCTTCTAGCGTATCGCCTAGTTCGATTCGCTGAAGCGTTATCCACAATCAGGTATTCACCAGCCACAATGGCACTACGAGATTCCAAGCTGTTTCGCGTCGTCGCATACACGATGTTCGGTTTGTCGTTGGCGAGTTTCGCGTTCGCGGTTGTCGTGCGAGTCGCGAACGGTCATGGTGCCGAGGTCTATCGCGGTGGCCGCGGATTGCTGATCCCCAACGTTGCGGCGCTGGTGACGATCGGTATGGTCGTGCTGGTGCTGGCGATCTGGCTGTTTCAACTGGTGTGGCGCAAGTGGCGTCGACTGCGCGCTCTTCGCATCGCTAAAAGCACGCGAGACGCCGCTGCCAAGCGGCTTAACTCAGACGCTACACCTCAATCTGTCGATGTAGGTCTGTTGGATGATGCAAATAAACCACAATAGTTCTGTCGATCGGAAAGTGCGACGGTTGGTTCTTGAGAAAAATCGGGAAAAGTGTTCTCGCTGTCCGCCGCATGATGGAGAGAACCGCAAGCGCCGCCCGCGCCCTGACCGCTACAAGAAGACTCGCCGCAAGGGCCAATGACTCTTCCATTGTGGAAAGTGCCAGGGGCGGTTGAGCCTGGCGCGCCCGTCAGCAAAAACTCGCAATATCCGACATGCGGTTCATCCAAACCCGCCCAACGGTGGGGTTCGCTGCGCTCACCGCCACCCTACGTCGCGACGCCGAAGGGCGGTTGTTTTCGCTCGAACGTATGCGGACCATCGCCTGGACTGCTGACACCATGCTGGCAGCAGCCTTGCGCTAATATCCGACGTCATCGGTATCGGAGAACGCTGCATGGCAACCAAGTCGGTCCAAACGCTGCTCGAGGACTATCGTTCGCTCAGCGAAGAAAACTACGAGATCGTTCAAGCCGTGCGCGCTTTGGTTGGGAAAACTTTCAAAGGGGCTTCGGAAGAGGTGAAATACGGCGGCATTCTGTTCGCGTCGGGCGTCGCATTCTGCGGCGTCTTCGCTTACAAAGAGCATGTGTCCGTCGAGTTCGGAAAAGGCGCGAACATCGACGATCCGTTCGGGCATCTCGAAGGCGCCGGGAAAGGCCGCCGGCATCTCAAACTGCGGTCCGTTGCGGATATTCAAACGAAAAAATTGGCGCAATACCTGCCGCTTGCGCTGCGGGCGGCGAGCGAAACCTGACGATTGCTTCGGCGGCGCCGCGTTGCGATATCGATCGCACGGCATGCGAAGCGTCGGTTACGTCATCGGTCGTCTTGTGACAAGCGTTACATCGGGGGTCCGCAGCTTTCGATCGTTCCTTGTTTATCGTCGAGCATCGCGATTCGTTTCGCTTCGTAAGGGATGCCTCGCTCGTGCGCAGAATTCGTTGGTGGCTCGTTTGCGTTGCGGTGTTGTCGGGCGCGGCATGCGGGCTTGCGATGGGGAATATCCTTGCGACGCGGCCGGTCGAGACCAGGCCGCCTGCGCATACGCGGAAGAAGCAAAACACCTGGGAAGCTCGCGTTCGGCAGGCGCTGACGAGCGCACCGAAGGTCGGAGTGACGACATGCACATGGCCGCGAGTCGATGCGGCGATAGAGTGCGGCCCTTCGTGGACATTGCGTGTCCCGAGAGGCGACCCGATGTCCAAGGCAGGCGAGCGATTCCCCGCGGTGGCGCGTCGTACGGCTCATCGCGAAGGTTGAGGTGCTCAAGTGAAATTCTTGTATCCGGTGTTGGGCGCGATCCTGTTGATCAGTGCGCCGATATATTTGCATGCCATGTTCAAGTTCCGCGCGATCATCGCGTCGGAGCGGCCCGACTGGCTGATGCGCGGCGGCGCGCTCCGCGATTTTCAGGCGCACATGCCGTTTTTCGAAAATCCGAACGAAGCTTTCGATGTTGTCGCCATCGCCTTCGGCTCGCGTTGGCGCGAACTCAAGGCCGAGGCCGTCGCGCATTACGCTCGGCGGATTCGTATATCTGTGCCGATATTCCTCGTGACGTTCGCGATCACCATCGTTTTGGCGTTGACGGTCGGGCCAGCGACGTAGGGTGGCGGTGAGCGCAGCGAACCCCACCATCCCGCCTGGTCGCGGAACCGTTCGTCGAAAATCGCGATCGTTTGATGGTGGGGTTCGCTGCGCTCACCGCCACCCTACGGTTTCGATGATGTACGCCGCGACTTTTCGCGCGCTTCGCGATGCGCGGTTTCGGCCAGCACTTTGAATTGACGTTCGCGTTTGAGCCACAGTTCGTGCCCGTCGAGCGTCTCGTCCCCGACGCTCGTATCCTCTTCCAGCGCGGTTTCGGGAATCTGTCCGAACGCGATCCGCATCGGCGCGGCCTTTTGCGATAGCGCATCCTGCATCGCGCCGAAATACAGCGCGTTATTGCCGTAGCGTTTGTTGATCTTGTCGAGCACCACGCTCATCTCGCGATTGCGTTGGCGCTCCTGCATCAACTCGCCGCTGACGCTGCCGCGCGGTTCCAGATGCACCAGCGTCGCCGAGACCGACAACGGCGGGTGGCGCTGCGGTTTCCAGCGGCCGCTGGCGAGTGCGCGCTCCAGCGCTTCAAGTTCATGGCCAAGCAATTTGAGGAACGTCGGTGTGTCGTCGATCGGCGCGAACGACAGATCGCGCTCGAAACGCTTGTCCAGGCCGACGAAACGCATGCGGATGGACAGGCCGCCGGCCAAAAAACCTTCGTGGCGCAGACGCATCGCCGCTTTCGCCAGCAGTTTGAACAGCACCGAGCGCGCGCCTTCGTAGCTGCGCAATTCCGGCCCGAGCACATGCGAATGACCGACCGAGCCGCGCACGGGTTTGCGCTCCGGCAGTTCG
>JAGNNB010000442.1 GCA_017990865.1 Lysobacteraceae bacterium | reverse complement strand
GAAGCGAACCGAACGGTGTTCGGCTTGTTCCTCGCCGTGGTGCTGCTGACGGTGTCGGGTTGGGTCGCGTTCAAACCGATCACGGGCAAGAACTTGCCCAAGCAAGGCGGCGGAGGCACGGCGAACGACGACACCGACCCGACCGATGGTCAAGGTGCTGGTCAGGATGCCGGCGACGACGCCCAGCACGACGAAGCGCCCACAGGCGCGGCGCCGCCGAACGGCTGAGAGCCTTGTCTCAACCGCGCGCGCGAATCTCCGCCAACAGCGCGCGCGTCACCGGGTCGTCGGCATCGCTCTCGCCGCGCAGCGCCGGCAACAGTTTGTTCGCGACCTGCTTGCCCAATTCCACGCCGAATTGATCGAAGGCGTTGATGCCCCAGATCGTGGCCTGCAGATACACGCTGTGCTCGTACAGCGCGATCAGCATGCCCAGACTTTCCGGCGTCAGCGCATCCAGCATCAGCAGCGTACTGGGGCGATTGCCGGCGTAGGCGCGATGCGGATCGTCGCTGCGTTGGCCGTTGGCGAAGGCTTCGGTTTGCGCCAACAGATTCGCCAGAAGCGCGGCGTGATTGTCGGCGTGATCGTGATCGGCGCGGATCACACCGATGAAATCGGCCGGCACGATCTGCGTGCCCTGATGCAGCGCCTGGAAGAAACTGTGCTGCGTATCGGTCCCCGCCCCGCCCCACCACACCGGCACGGTATGCGCGGCCACGTCGCCGCCGTCCAAACGCACCGATTTGCCGAGACTTTCCATCACCAACTGCTGCAAATAATTCGGCAGCAGACGCAAACGCTCGTCGTACGGCAACACCGCCTGCGCGCCGGCATGCAGCGCATTGCGATTCCACACTGCAGTCAGCGCATGCCAGATCGCGATGTTCTCGCGCGGTGCGGCATGCAGCGCATGCGCGTCGAGTTCCGCCGCGCCGGCCAGCAAACGCTCGAAGCCCTCCATGCCGATCGCCAAGGCGATGGGAAAACCAACCGCCGACCACAACGAATAGCGGCCGCCGACCCAATCCCACATCGGCAAGATGCGCGCCGGATCGACGCCGAACGCCGCGGCGCGTTCGACGTTCGCGCTGACCGCGAACACGCGACCGCCGTCGCGCGCGGCGTGCGCGCCCAACCAGTCGCGCACGATGCCGCCGTTGAGCAGGGTTTCCTGCGTGCCGAAGGTTTTCGAGATCAATACCGCCGCAGTGCGCGCCGGATCCAAACCCGCCAAGGTGCGCCGCACGGCATTGCCGTCGACATTGGAGACGAAATGCACGCGGAAGCGCGCCGTGTGCGCATCGGCCAAGGCGTCGACCACCAGACGCGGCCCAAGATCGGAACCGCCGATGCCGACGCTGACGATATCGGTCACGTCGGTGGCGTCCAGCATGCCGATCAATTCGGCCATGCGAACGCGCGCATCCAGCGCCTGCGCCACCGCATAGCGCGCGATGTCGCTGTCGCCGTGCGCGCCGCGCAACGCGGTATGCAAGGCCGCGCGACCTTCGGTGATATTGACGGTGTCGCCGTCGATCAAACTCCGCATCGCGCGCGCGAGCCCGGCCTCTTCGGCCAACGCGAACAGAGCGTCGAGCGCGGCGCGGTCGTAGCTTTGGCGCGCGAAACTGGCGTACAGCGGGCCGACGCGGCAGGCGAAATCGAAAGCGCGCTGCGGATCGTCGGCGATGCGCCGCGACAGCGGCTCGGACTGCAATCGCAGCGCGTGGGTTTGAAGGCGTTCGAGCGCGGAATGGATCATGTCGGAGTCACCGAATCGGCGATGGGGACCATGGCGGCCATGGGGCGATGCGCATGTTGCCATACCGAGGCGGTCGCATCGGCGCTAGCGACGGCCATGGCACGTCTTGAAAACGTCGTCAGTCCGTCATACGCACACCGATATCGACACCGCCGCAACCACACTCGCGACGAGGCATCTGCGAGCGGTCGATACCCTATCCCGCGATGCGGCGATCAGCCGACCTCGAACTCCATATTGTCGATCAAACGCGTGCGGCCCAAGCGCGCCGCGATCAAGGCCACGCGCGGACCCGCTTGCGCATAACGCTCGGGCGCGGCATCGGGTTCGATCAAATCGGGCGTACGGATCGCGGTGTAATCGACCGAGAACCCGGCTTGCGCCAGTCGCAGCGCCGCTTCGGCCTCCACCACGCTGCGCGGCACGCCGTCGAGCGAGCGTTCGCGCATGGTTTGCAGCGTGCGATGGATCTCGGCGGCGACCACGCGATCTTCCTGCGAGAGATATTGATTGCGCGAGCTCATCGCCAGACCGTCGGTTTCGCGCACGATATCGCCGCGCAACAGCGTCAGCGGGTACGCCAGATCGACAACCATCTGCTGAATCACAGCGAGTTGCTGGAAATCTTTTTTGCCGAACGCGGCCACATCGGGCTGCACTTGATTGAACAAACGCGCGACGACGGTACACACGCCGTCGAAATGCCCGGGGCGATGCCGCCCTTCCAGCACATCGGCCACGCCCGGTACGCGCATGCGCACGGCGAGATCCACGCCGAAGGGATACATCGACTGCACCGTCGGCAGCCATAGCGCATCGCAACCGGCGTCCTGCAAACCGCTGGTGTCGGCTTCGGGCGTGCGCGGGTAACGCGTGAAATCCTCGCTCGGGCCGAACTGCGTTGGATTGACGAAGACGCTGGAAATCACCCGGTCTGCGTGCTGTCGCGCCAACGCGACCAGCGAGTAATGCCCGGCGTGCAGATTGCCCATCGTCGGCACGAAACCGATGCGCAAACCTTCGCGACGCCAGCCGAGGATGCGTTCGCGCAGACGGTCGAGGGAAGTGATGATGTCGATCATGCAATTGGAGTTCGCCGTGGGGGAATCGATGAGTGGGGTTCTGAAAATGAGACGAGACGAGGCGCGCGAACACGGCCCTCGTCATGACGTCAACCGGCGAGGATATTGACCCAGCGGGCGTTCACCCAACCGTACGCGCAGGGGCCGCGATACGCGCCGCCGGGTTTCGGCGAAGAAACTTCGCATTGTTCCTGCGTCTGGCCTTTGCGCGGATACACCACGGACATCCAACGGCCGTCGGCGGATTCGCCGCAGACGTAAAACGTCGCGCCTTCGCGCAAACGATCGCGCATCGCGTAGTCGGCGCCGGGACCGCTGCGCACGGCGAGAAAGCCATCGCCCTGCGGATTCAGCCCTTTGACCTCGGCGAAACTGCCGCAGGCGTCCAAATCCTCGTGAATGCCGACGCGCACC
>JAGNNB010000441.1 GCA_017990865.1 Lysobacteraceae bacterium | reverse complement strand
GCTCGGTTCGGTTCGGTGCGACGCGGTTCGAGCCCGTACTCTTACCGCGACGGGTTAGAATTCGCCGGTTTGCTCACGCCCCTCCGGAGTCCGCCATGTCCAATCTCGCTTATCGCCGCGTCCTGCTCAAACTCTCCGGCGAGGCCCTGATGGGCGATGAGGACTACGGAATCGATCCGAAAGTCATTCAGCGTTTGGCGCGCGAGGTCATCGAAGCGCGCGACGCCGGCGTCGAAATCGCTCTGGTCATCGGCGGCGGCAATATCTTCCGCGGCGCGGGGTTGGCCGCGGGCGGCATGGACCGCGTCACCGGCGACCAAATGGGCATGCTGGCCACGGTCATCAACGCCCTGGCGATGCAGGACGCGCTGGAGAAACTCGGCGCCAAATCGCGGGTGATGAGCGCGATCAAGATCAACGACGTGTGCGAGGACTACATCCGCCGCCGCGCGATTCGCCATCTGGAAAAAGGCCGCATCACCATCTTCGCCGCCGGCACCGGCAACCCGTTCTTCACCACCGACTCCGGCGCCGCGCTGCGCGCGATCGAAATCGGCGCGGACTTGCTGCTGAAAGCGACCAAGGTGGACGGCGTGTACGACAAAGACCCCAAGAAATTCGCCGACGCCGTGCGCTACGACGCCTTGACCTACGACGAAGTGATCGCACGCGACATCCAGGTGATGGACACCGCCGCATTCGCCCTCTGCCGCGACAGTCACTTGCCGCTGCGCATTTTCGATATGAGCCAGCCCGGCGTACTGCTGAAGATTCTGCGCGGCGAACATATCGGCACGGTGGTCACGGCCTGAGCTGCGCGCATCGGCGCAACCAGCGAAAGATTCGAGCGTCCCGTTAGCGGGTGCAAAATAAGCGCTTCTGACTGTTTCGACGCTCCGATACTTGCTTCCGCCGCACACGGGAAGCCGATGGTCCATTCTTCGGCATACCGCGCCTTGAGCTCGACCTTCTCTCTCGGCGAAATCCAACGCCATATTCGGCTGCGGCCCCTCGAAATCAGGGAGACATCGTCGCCGCTCTCGGCGCATCAAAAACGGCGGGCGTGCTGCCCGCCGAAAATGAAAAATGCGATCGATTTTATCGCTGCGTCAGTTGTTGGGTACATATTGGAACGGGCAATACTTCACCCCGTTTTTGATCAGGTAGTTGAGACTGCAATTCGTGTCGTATTGAATCGTGGAATTAGCGTTGATCGTGTATCCCGAAATCTTGACGTTGTGGATGCTGACCGGCGACGAGTATCTCAAGAGGGTCCAATGCATATGCGGCCCGGTCGAAGCACCGCCGCCGCATAGAGCTTGCGTTTTGGTGCTCGCAGGAATCCCGATATACACGCCTTTGTCGACTTGTTGATTCGTAGTGAATTGCAGCTTATCCATGTGGTAATAGGCGGTCGACCAATTGTATTGATGGATCACTTCGGCGAAGCACGACGAATGGCGTTTGAATGTTCCGCTGGCCGATGCCCTTACGTAGTTTAGGCTCTGATCGGTGCCCCAACCCCCGGTTCCGGCGTTCATATCGAGCGACGACATAATGGACCCGCCGGCGTCCGAATGCGCGCCGCTTATCCACCAGCTTTTATTGAGCGCGTAAGGCAGCCTCAGCGTGAAAGCGGTAGGCCCCGCGCTCGGAGAAATAAGATTGGCGACGGGGTCGGGGCCGATTTTCGCCGTCAAACTTTCATTGAAGAGCGAGGCATATCCGCTTAGGAATTTGTCGTTCGCGAGAAACGCGGAGACGGACTCGCTTTTCCCCGCTTTTGCGTACAGGATTTGCAAGGGATTGGGGCCCGCGAACTCTTTTCCTTGCGCTTTCGATGAAGCCGCTTCGTTGCGCTGAGAGCCGACGATTTCTTGCAGATGCTCCGCGACATCTCGGACTTGCGCATCGAATTCGTTCTCTCGCGAAAGCGTTCCGAATGGGCGCACCAAAGCGTCGTGTCGCATGCGAACGCGAGTGACGACGCCCGATTCTTGTTCCATGAGCGCGATCAGTATCTTGGGGCTGATACGGCTATAGCCGGACCAGTGCGAGATCGCTTCGCTGTGGCTGCGCAGGTGAGGGGCTCTCTTCGCCAGGTATCGATCGATGTCGAAACTCAGCATTTCTTCGTACGTATACGTAAGACTCGATGAGGTGATCGGCATGGCAGCCGTCTGAGCGGCCGCATAGGCGGGCCCGCTCGCGATGGCGGCGCAGGCCAAGGTGGCGAAAAATGAAATGATCGTGACTTTAGCGCGTGCGTTCATAATCTCTACATCCTCGTAGTGGTCGTCGGGTTTTCCGTCGGATAGAGGCGTCAAGTGGCCTGACCCAGGGATACGTTACGGTCGCGTCGATTCCGGTTTCGACAATGGTTTCGACAGTGTTTCGGCCCTGGTTTAGACGCTCGTTGTCGCTGTGAACGACCGATTGCTTTTGATTTCGATCCGCATCGTTCACGGCTCGATTCTCGTCTTTTCGGCCGGGGCCTCCATGCTGAAAAATCATGGAATCGCCACCCAAACATCATTGATCGATCATTGAAGGATCATCAAACGACCGCGCGATGGGTCGAATTGTCCGGATGCCTGGGTGCATGCCTTGGCCGGGACGAGCGCGTTGTCGAAACGCGGTTCGGTCAGAATTTCGATGCGCGGCTTTTCTGCGACACGCTGCTCCGCGGCCGGCTCACCGTCGTTCGTGCCGACATCGATCGGCGCAGTCGCCTCGCGAATCCCGCGCATGCCGAACTCGTCCATATAAATCAAGTGGTTATGCGGTCGCCTCATCGAGACGATCATCTTCGACCGCTCCCGCGGGCGGCTCTTGTAGGAGCCCGTTGCATCGCGCTCACGGGTTGTCGAAAAGCGGCCTTATGCCCGTTTTCGAGCGGCAGCCTTTCCGTGGCGGCGTTAGCGGGCTGCATTTCAACGACCCACTCACGACAAAAGGCCCGAAGCCTGCGCTTCGGGCCTTTCGTTTCCTCATGCTTCGAAACCCGCGGCCGTCGACGGCCGCGGGTTTCGTGCGATCACTTCTTCGCGGCGCCCGTCTTCGGCGCGACCGCCGGAGCGCGACCACCGAGATAACGTTGGAAGAACGTCAACAATCGCGCGTAGTACTCGCGATTGTTCGTCTCGTTCGCGAAACCGTGGCCTTCGGTCGGGTAGTACAAGGATTCGACGTATTTGCCGGCGCCCTTGAGCGCTCTCTCCATCGCTTCCGATTGCTCTTGCGGCGCGCGCACGTCGGCGC
>JAGNNB010000440.1 GCA_017990865.1 Lysobacteraceae bacterium | reverse complement strand
TCGCCCCTCCCCGTCGTCGAGAACTTCCTGCCTTATGCGATGGAAACCCTTTCGGACGGCCGTCAGGTCCTGATCCGCCCGATGAACCCCGGCGACGCGGACGCCGAGCGCACGTTCATCGAGGCGCTGTCGCCGCAATCGCGCCGCTACCGCTTCCAGGAACAAATGACCGAGGCCAGCCCGGAATTGGTCGAGCGCTTGGTGAACGTGGACCACGTCAACGACGAGGCCTTCGTCGCGCTGGCCGATGCGGATGGCGAGGAACGGATCGTCGGCGTGTCGCGCTACGCCGTCGGCACCGACCCTCGGCAATGCGAGATCGCGGTGACGGTGCTGGACGCGTGGCAAGGCCACGGCCTGGGCACGGCCTTGATGCGCCGGCTGATCGATGTCGCGCGCGAACGCGGGATCGAACGCATGATCTCGCTGGATTTCGCCGAAAACCGCGAAATGGCGCATCTGGCGCATCATCTGGGCTTCGTCACCGAGCCCGATCCGGACGACCGCACGCAGGTCGTGCATCGGCTCGCGTTGTAATCGCGGCGTCGGCCCGGGCGCGTTTCGCAACGCCCGGGCCGACGTCTTTCTGCGCCGGGTCAAAAAAACGGACCTGAGCCGTCCGCTACAATTCGCGCGCCCCTCTTCCGACTTTCGAACGCATGGCCTCCCCGTACGGCACCGAAACGGTGCTCGATGTCCGTCACTGGACCAACGCGTATTTCAGCTTCACCACCACCCGCGACGACGGTTTCCGGTTCGATAACGGCCAGTTCGTGATGATCGGCTTGGAAGTCGACGGAAAGCCGCTGATGCGCGCGTATTCCATCGCCAGCGCGAATTGGGAAGAAGAACTCGAGTTCTTCAGCATCAAAGTGCAGAACGGGCCGCTGACCTCGCGCCTGCAGCACATCAAACCCGGCGACACCATCCTGATCGGCCGCAAGCCGACCGGCACGCTGCTGATTTCCGACGTGCATCCCGGCCGCAATCTGTACTTGCTGTCGACCGGCACCGGTCTGGCGCCATGGTTGGCGGTGATCAAAGATCCGGCGACTTACGAGCGCTTCGAACGCGTGATCGTGTGTCATGGCGTGCGCGGCGAACCGGATCTGGCGTATCGCGATTACATCAGCCGCGGCCTGCAGTGCCACGAGTATCTGGGCGAAGAAATCCGCAAGAAATTGCTGTACTACCCGGCGGTCAGCCGCGAGGATTTCTTCTGGCACGGCCGCCTGCAGCGCGGACGCATCACCGATCTGCTCGAAAACGGGCGCGTCGCCGCCGATCTGGGCATCGAAGCGTTGGACCCCGCGCACGATCGCGCGATGATCTGCGGCAGCCCGCAGATGCTGGCGGATTTCCGTCGCATTCTCGATGCGCGCGGCTTCAATGCGTCGCCGCGCATCGGCACCGCCGGCGAATACGTGTTCGAACGCGCATTCGTCGAAAAATAGGCGTAGCGCTCAGGCCCGCACTCCGCGTACGCTTGGTCGATCTTCCGCGGAGACCGCCATGCACGCTCGCATCGTCGTTGCGTTGTTGTTCGCCGCTCTCGGTTTGAGCGGCTGCGCATTCATGCGTCCCGCCGCGGACGCGCCGATTCCGAAACTGCACGTCCCCGCGCCGCAACCGGCGACACGCTTGGTGGTGATCCTCCCCGGCCGCAGCGACGATTTGGACGATTTGCGCCGCAGCGGCATCGCCGAAGCCGTGCAAGGCGCGTGGCCGGACGCCGATGTGCTGCTCGTCGAACTGCGGCTGGGCGACTACCGACGCGGCGACGCGCCCGAACGGCTGCACGCCCAAGTCATCGCCGCCGCGCACGCGAGCGGCTACCGCGAGGTCTGGCTGGGCGGCGCATCGATGGGCGGCATGGGCGCATTGATGCACGAACGCCTGTATCCGGGCGATGTCGACGGCCTGCTCCTGCTGGCGCCGTACTTGGGAGATCGCGCGATTCTGAAAGAGATTCGCGACGCCGGTGGCCTCGCCCAATGGACGCCGGGGCCGGTGCAGCCGGTCACCGCGAACACCTGGCAACGCGAGCTGTGGCGGCATTTGCAAGGCTGGCAGCGACAACCGGCGCGCACGCGTCAAGTCTGGCTGGCCTATGGCGATCGCGATCGTTTGCGCGATGCCATCGCCTTGCTCGCACCCGTGTTGCCTGCGGATCACGTCATGGTGCGTTCGGGCGGCCATACCTGGACGGTGTGGAGCCCCGCCGCGGGCGACTTGTTGCGTCGCGCCGACGCTGCGACGCAAGAGAACGACTAGACGACGACTCAGTGGTTGCCGTAATTCAGCCAGATGCGCGCGCGGTGCTCGTTATCGAACACGCGGCAATCGTAGCCGCGTTCGCGGCCCAGAATCTCGCCCACTTCCATTCGACTGATCGCGGTCCCGCGCATGTCGACATATGCGGTGCGCACGGACTCGAAACCGCGACCTTCCATCGCTGACATCAGCGTTTTCATTTCGTGTTCGGGCGGCACCACGCCGCGCGTGTGATCGAGCACCAACAGCCGGGTGCAGTGCGTGCTGCGCAATGCCGCGCCGATCTGCGCGAACAACGCGATGATCGCATCGATGGTTTCGATCCAGCCGGTGACGTTCGCGATCAAGCAATGGCTTTCCGCGAGCAACGTCAACTCGAACGTCTGTCCCGGCCCCTTCCGGGTATCTTCCATGTGCGCGATTCCAAAATGATGTCGCTTGAAGCATTGTCGAAATGCACGTCGCTGTGCGTATTGACTCGCCGCATCCGAACGGCTCGCCCCTTCACGGCCGGCGTCGCGACCGTTTTCGACTTTCGTGCAGGCTCCTGCCGTCACGGTCAAGTCGCGAGCCCGATTCTTCTCCGGACTCGGTCCGACGAGGCGATCGCTCAGGCGTTCGCTTCGTCGTTGCAGCCGTCCATGACTGCGCTAGCCCACTTCTTCGGCACCTTGCTTCGGCAGGAGACTCACGACAACCTGCTTTCTGCAGACCGTTAACCGAGCGCAGCCTCGATATCGGCAGCGATCGATTCGGGTTTATCGGTCGGCGCATAGCGCTTGATCACTCGCCCATCGCGACCGACCAGGAACTTGCTGAAATTCCACTTGATCGCATCCAGGCCGAGAAAGCCGCCTTTTTCGTCTTTCAGCCATTTCCACAACGGATGCGTCTTCGGACCGTTGACGTCGACCTTGGCGAACATCGGGAAATCGACGTCGTAGGTGAGCGAGCAGAAATTCTTGATTTCCGCTTCGTCGCCCGGTTCCTGAT
>JAGNNB010000439.1 GCA_017990865.1 Lysobacteraceae bacterium | reverse complement strand
TGCGCGCAGTGCTTGCTGCGCTCGAAGGCGCGGTCCACGCGTCGATCGGCAACAAGGGCGCGGGCATGTTCGTGCTGCCGGGCGTGCTGAAGATCACCGCCGTCAAGGTGCCGGCCAAGCCGAAGCGTAAGGGCATCAATCCCTTCACCGGCCAGGAAACCGTCTTCGCCGCCAAGCCGGCCACCGTCAAGGTGAAAGTGCGTCCCATGAAGAAGCTCAAGGACGCCGCGACGGCCTAAGCCGCTGCATTCGTTCGCGCCGTTCGCGGCACGCACGACCGAAGGCCGGATTTCCTCTGGGAATCCGGCCTTTTGCGTTCCGAGCCGCGCTCCAGTTCGCGTCCAAAAATCGCGCTCCAAGTCCCGTTCCGAGCCTCGTTCCGATCGCGTTCCTACTCTCGTGATGCATCGCGCTCGATCGCTCGCTTTCCGGCCCGCATCTTTCGTCTTTCCGTCGATCGCCTATTCCCATGCCTAAAGCCGAAATCGCCTCGCAAGCGCACGCGTTGACCGATCTGCCCAACGTCGGTCCCGCCACCGCGGCGGATTTTCGCGCGCTCGGCATCGTCTCGCCGAGCGAATTGCGCGGACGCGATCCGTACGCGCTGTATCGCGAGCTATGCCGCATCACCGGCGTGCGCCACGATCCCTGCGTCGCCGATGTCTTTCTCGCCGCGGTTCGTTTCATGAACGGCGAACCGGCGAAGCCCTGGTGGCATTACACGCCGATCCGCAAAGCCGAGGTCGCGGCGGATCCGGCGCTGTTGCGGGTGACGTTTCCCGAGTGATCGCCGCGGCGATGCGCCGCTGCGGCGTGCCGGTTTCGAGAAAATTCCGTACGAGTCGGCCCGCATTCACCGCAGCCGGCGCTATGCTGCGCGCACCGCCCTCCGCCACGAATCGCCATGCGCCGCATCCGCTCGCTCATCCCATCCCTTGTGCTGTTCGCGCTCGCTACGCTTGCCCTCGCCGGTTGCGCCACGGTCGATAAAGTCGGCGCACTCGTGACCAATCGCATCGCCTTCGATGCCGAAGACCTGCAAGGCTATCTGGATCGCCAATATCCGCGGGATTACTCGCAGCTCGGCGGTTTAGCCAGCCTGCGCGTACTCAATCCTCGTGTCGCCATCCCCGATGCCGGCAACAAATTGCATCTGGATTTCGATGTGGGCATCGAGGGCCTGGGCATGCGCGGCGAAAAGCCGGTCGGACATTTCGCGGTCGCCAGCGGCCTGCGCTACGACATCGAGCGACAGGCGATCTATCTGGAAGAACCGACGCTGGAATCGGCCGACCTGCCGTTGCTCGGCGGGCGGATGAACGCCACCGGGCGCGATCTGATCAACGGTTGGCTACGCGATTACGCGCGCGCCGATCCGGTGTACCGACTCGATCCGGATGAACTCAAAGCGCTGGGATCGCGCCGCGTCGCGGGTACGCTGATCGAAAACGGCAAGATCGTGATCAAGCTCGACCGCTGACCGCCGCTCAATGCGTCTTCGCGTCACAGCTCGAAGCGATACGACAACTTGACCAACAACTGCTCGCTATCGCGCAGATCGAACGCATCGCGGAACTCTTCGCGTGCCGAGTACGGCCCGGTTCCGTCGGCGAAGGATGCGCCGCCGCGCACGTAGGCCACGTACAGATACGACAACGGCGCGAATTCGTAGCGATAACGCACTTGGAAACCGAGATTGCGCAGCGCGAAATCGTCGAGCGGGTCGTCGCTGCGCACGGGTCTGCCATTGGGCGCGACGCGCCACGCGCGTTTGGCATGCGCGTCCAGGCCCAGCGCTTCCAGACGGATGCGCAATTCCTGCTTGCTTCCGATGAGCCATGCCAGCCCCGCGTTCAGGAACACTTGCTTGGAGCGAAACGTACCGAGCAAATTGTCGCCGCGCCATAGCAACCACTCCGGATCGCGTCGCAGTTCCAGGCCCAGCGAAAGCGTCAGATCGTCGTTGATCGCGTAGTTCGGTTCCAGATACGTCGTCCAGGAACCGCGATCGATGCCGCCCAAGCCCTCGGCGTCGTATTCGAGACTGCCGAAAAACGACCAATGTTTCTTCTTCGGGAAGAATCGTTCTGCGGTCACGTAAAGCTTGCCGGGATGATCCACCGCGCCGTTGCCGCGCGTGATCAGATCGTCGTGCCCGGCCGACAATCCCGCGATCTCGATGAACTGATGGCCGCCGTCGCGACGCTCGCTGTAGCGACTGACCGCGAAGGCATTGGCGATCAACAACCCGTTATCGTTGGTTCTGCGCGAAATCGCATAGCGCCATTCGTGGGTGGCGTAGGGCGATTCCGGGGGCAGCGCGGTGTTTCGACGCAGCAGTTCGTAGCGTCCGTAGTTGTAATTGTTGCGATCGAGAAAACCGAAATCGTTCAGTTGCAGATCCCCGCCGGTGTGCAGCAGATACAACTGCTGACGCCAGACGTCGTTGATCTTGTGATCGATGCGCATCTGAGCGCCGGTATCGCGCGTTTCGGTACCCGATTGGTCGATCCGCGAGCCGACCAGGATCGTCCGGATGTTCCAGTCGTCGGTCGGCGACCAGCGATGATCGAGCGAGAGCACGGTCGCTTCGCGGTCGAGATACGGCCGTACCACGCGCGTCGCCATCGCGCCCAAGCCCATGCTGCCGATGGCATCGCTCTCGATATCCCGCGTGGTGCGCAGGGCGTAGAAGTCGCGACCGACCTCGTCGTTTTCGGTGGCGGCGAACACGCCGTAGCCCCAGCCGCCGAGACTGCCGTTCAGCTTCACCGCCGCCGCGACATCGCCGGAGCCCTTGCCGTCGTCCGTCGGTCCGCCGACGCGACGGGTGTAGAGCAATTGTTGCGCGTTGCCCAGCGAACCGAAGGGCACTTCGAAATATCCTTGGTTCTCGGTGAAGAACGGCCGCTTATCGCCGAAGAAGGTTTCGATCGCGCCGAAATTCACCACGATGCCGTCGCTTTCGACCTGGCCGAAGTCCGGGTTCAGCGTCGCGCTGAGTTGAAACCGACCGTTGGGTTTCCAGAACAGGTCCACGCCGGCATCCAGATCGCTGTCGCCGCCGACGTTGTCGTACAAGCCGACGACATACGGCGTCGCGGTCAACAGCGATTGGTCGTAATGCGGAATTTCGACCTTTTTCAAAACGCTGAGATAGGGTTGTTCCTGGAAGCTGACGGCCGGCCACGACATGCGATCGCCGGTATCGCCGATCACGCGGTCGAGCGACAGTCCGATGATGCGCTTGCCGTTGTTGCCGTCGCGC
>JAGNNB010000438.1 GCA_017990865.1 Lysobacteraceae bacterium | reverse complement strand
TCGCGGTTGAAGCGTTGGCGCAGATTGGGGTCGGCCAAGCCCGGGCGCAGCAATTTCAGCGCGACCCGGCGTTGGTACAGGCCGTCGGCGCGCCGCGCCAACCACACCTGACCCATGCCGCCTTCGCCGAGCATCCGCTCCAGCTTGTACGGGCCGATCATCGTGTCGGGTTTCGCCGATGGCGGCGGCGTCACCAAGGGCTCGCTCAGGAAATCTTGATGCTCGTCTTCCAGCGCGAGCAGTTTTTCCAGCTCGTCGGCCAGTTCGATGTCGTCTTCGCGCAACTCGATCAGCCGAGCGGTGCGCTCGGCGGCGTTGAGTTCGATCAGGGCGTCGAGCAGCGGCGAGAGCCGCTGCCAGCGTTCGGCGTCCATCGGGTCAGTCGGTCGTGGCCGCTCGGGTCGGAGCGCGGGTCAACAAAGTACCATCGAACCGTCTCGTCGGTTCAACGGCCGTCCGGTTCGCCCAGCGAAGCCAGCAGGAACATCCGCGCCTTCTGCCAGTCCCGGCGGATGCTGCGTTCGGAGCGCTTCAACAACTCCGCGATTTCCTGCTCCGACAGCCCGGCGAAGTAGCGCAATTCGACGATTTGCGCGAGCTTGAGGTCCACTTGCGCCAGCTTGGTCAAGGCGGTGTCCAAGCCCAGCAGATCTTCGTCCAGACGCAGGCCGCCTTCGATGTCGTCCGGCAGTTCGGTCACGCGATGCAGATCGCCACCGCGCTTTTGCGCCAGCCGTTGCCGCGCGTAATCCACCACCACGCTGCGCATGGCCGAGGCGGCGTAGGCGAAGAAATGCGCGCGATCGTCGAATTGCACGTCGCGGCGGCCGATCAACTTGAGATACGCCTCGTGCACCAACGCGGTGGCGTCGAGCGTCTGCCCGTACTGGCCCGCGAGCTGGCGTCGCGCCATCGCGTGCAGTTCGTTGTACAGCGTGGACAGCACGCGGTCCAAGGCTTGGCGGTCGCCGTCGCGCGCGGCGTCGAGCCATTGGGTGATCGCGGGTTCGGGTGCTTCGGTCATGGCGTGCCTCGTAGGCCGCGACTATACCGCGAATGCCCGTATCGCCGGCACTGCCGGCGACCGCCGTCTCATTTCTGGCAATGCCCGCACCACACCGTCGCGCGCTGGGCCAGCATCGCCTGCTTCATCGGTCGGCCGCAGCGCGGACAGGCTTCGCCGCCGCGGCCATAGGCCGACAACTCCTGTTCGAAATACCCCGGTGCGCCGTCCGGGCTGATGAAATCGCGCAGCGTGGTACCGCCGCGATCGATCGCATAACGCAGGATCGTGCGCACCGCGTCGGCGATCGCGCCGTAGCGCGCGCGCGACACTTTGCCCGCGGCGCGCAGCGGCGACACGCCGGCCATGAACAAGGCCTCGGCCGCGTAGATATTGCCCACGCCCACCACGATTTTCTGGTCCATCAAAAACGCTTTCACCGGCGCGCTGCGCCCGCGGCTGCGTTCGTAAAGATAATCTCCGCTGAAAGCCTCGCCGCTTGCCGCATCGTCGGCGTCCGCGAGCGGCTCCGGCCCCAGATCGCGCAGCAGTTCGTGCGTCTCGCCGAGCGGCTGCCACAGCAGACAACCGAAACGGCGCGGATCGTTGAAGCGCAACACGCGAGATTTCGCGCGGGTCGCGCTTTCGATCGACAGATCGACGTGATCGTGCGCGCCCACCGGCGTATCCGCCGGCAACACCCGCATGCTGCCGGACATGCCCAAATGCCAAATCGCCGTGCCCGCATCGGTGTCCATCAGCAGATACTTCGCCCGTCGTCGGACCGCCTCGATTCGCTGCCCCGGCAGTCGCGTGCGGATGTCGTTGGGAATCGGCCAACGCAAGTCCTGACGGCGCAGCGTCACTTCCAGCACGCGCCGTCCTTCCAAATGCGGCGCGAGCCCGCGGCGCGTGGTTTCGACTTCGGGAAGTTCGGGCATGGCGGAACGGTTCGAGCGAGATTGCGGGCATGATACTGCGCGACGGCGGCGGCCCGGATGCGCATAGGAACGCGGTTGTCGCTTTACGAGATCGTCTTTTCGCGTACGCAGGCGGGCCGCATCGCGAAGGTATCGCGCAGGGCCATGTCCGAAGCCGATCGAGGGGCGATCGCCGATTGGCTGGAAGCCGGCGCGGACATGGTGTGCGCGGCGACGATGTGAGCGACTGCGGCGCAGTCGCTGCGCTTTCTTACGGTTCCAGCATGCGCCATTGCCCTGGCCGCAAATCGTCCAAGCGCCATTGCCCGATCGCCACGCGCACCAGTCGCAGGGTGGGCAAACCGACGGCGGCGGTCATGCGCCGGATTTGTCGGTTGCGGCCTTCGTGGATGGTCAGCGCCAGCCATGTGTCGGGAACGGTTTTGCGGAAGCGCACGGGCGGATCGCGAGGCCAAAGTGCAGGCGTTTCGATCGCCTCGGCCTTCGCGGGCAGGGTGAGGCCGTCGTTGAGCGCGATGCCGCGACGCAGCGCGTCCAGGTGCGCATCCTGCGGCGCGCCTTCCACCTGCGCCCAATAGGTTTTCGGGGCTTTGTGGCGCGGGTCGGTGATGCGATGCGCCAGCGCGCCGTCGTCGGTGAGCAAGAGCAGGCCTTCGCTGTCGTGATCCAGGCGACCGGCGGGATACACGTCCGCCGGCAGGCCGAAGTCGGCCAGCGTGCGCCGCGGCGGGTCGCTGCGATCGGTGAATTGGCAGAGAACGCCGTAGGGTTTGTTTAACGCGATCAGCATGCGCGGCGGCGGCGAAGCGACGGGAGGACGAGAATGCGACAGCCTAACCGCTGCGCGCGACGTATGCTGACCCCGGTATCCATCGGAGCGCACCCATGAGCGATCACGACCTGACGCCGCTGTCGCAGCGCTGGCTCGGCAAGGCGTGGGAACACGCCACCGCCGCTGAACGCACGGTGTTGACCCAGTTGCATTTGCGCGAGCGCACCAATCGCGGACCCGCGCACGCGGCCGCGGATGCCCGAACTTTCGGCGAACGCGTCGCCGACGGCGTCGCCCGCTTCGGTGGCTCGTGGCGTTTCATCGGCGGTTTCGGGGTCTTTCTGGCGCTGTGGGTGATCGGCAACGTGTGGCTGCTGCGCGCGCATACGTTCGACCCTTACCCGTTCATCTTCCTCAACTTGCTGCTGTCTATGCTGGCCGCGCTGCAGGCGCCGGTCATCATGAAGAGCCAGAACCGGCAAGCCGCGCGCGACCGGATCGCGGCGGAACACGACTATGCCGTCAACCTGAAAGCCGAGCTGGAAATCATGGCC
>JAGNNB010000437.1 GCA_017990865.1 Lysobacteraceae bacterium | reverse complement strand
TTTGCGCCAGCGCGGATCCGGCGCGATCGCGCCGATCCGTCTCATCCAAGCGCCCAGCTTGCGATCGCGCTTGCTCAGATGCGCGTAGGCCGCATCGGTATCGAAACCGCGACGATGTCGGGGCATGGGCAATCCTCTGGATTCGATGTTCGTGAAAGCTCAGCGACGCCATGCGTCGACCGCATACACCAACCAAGCGACGATCATCGTGCTGCCGCCGACCGGCGCGAGCCGCGTGGGCCAACCGAAAAAATGCGCGCCCGCCAGCGAACCGGAAAACAGCAGCGTGCCGATTGCCAACGCCATCAACGCCGAACTGCCGAGCCGGCGTGTGCAGTGCGGCGCGAGCGCGGCCAGCGCGATGCCGTGAGCGAGCGCGAACGCGGCGGCGGTCTGCAAGCGCATGCGCGCCTCGCCATCGGCGCCATGCGAGGCGTACGCCGCCAGCGCCACCGCGCAGGCCGCGAGCACGGCGCCGATCGCGACGAGCGCGCGACCGGCTCGCGAATGCGTTCGCGGGTCGGCGGTGCGGTCGGTTTCGCTGGTTTGCATGCCGGGATTCGCCTGGAAAAAGAAACGCCGCGCGAGGCGGCGTTTCGTTCGTGCGTTTCGAGATTGCGAGCGGTTACTTGATCGCCCAGTACACGTCGAAGCTGCCGTCGGCCTGGAACGCGCCGGCGATGCCCGAGTTGTAGACCTCGTAAGGGCGATCCACCACTTCGTAGCCGCGCGGCAGCGACCAGGCGCGCAACGCGTTGCGCACATGTTCCAACTCGCGGATATAGCCCGTGAACTTGGCGGCGACGGTGCGATGCGCCGGGCGCAGTTCGTATTTCACCGGCCCCTGCAGCGACAGGCCGGTAAGCGGCCCATCGACCGGCGCGCCTTCGGCGGCCCCGGCTTTACGCACCGGCACGGCCACGTCGAAGGTGTAAGTGCTGCGGCCCTGCTCGCTGGTGACGATGCGCATCGGACCGGCGGCGACCAAACCGCTGGCGGCGATGCTGCGGTTGATCCATTCCATGTTGGAACGCATCGAGGCTTCGATCACCGGATCGTCGAATTCCAAGGTGCCCGCCGGGACGAACAGCATGTGTTCGGCCGGCACTTCGGTAATCTTCAGGTCGCTCAGTTTTTCGCCGTACGACTGGTAATCGACGTTCGGGATCGAGGCCAGCATATTGGTCAGCTTGGCCAGACTGAACTTCATGTCGTCGCCTACGTGGCTGCGGACGTACAGACCGGCGTAGCGGCCGATGAGGTTCCAGCCGTACACCACTTTGTACGTCTGCATGATCTCGACGTTGCGATTGTTGTTGCCGGTGGGCTTGAGGCGGAACTCGGTGTGCTTGTTCTTGCCCTGGCGATCGTTATCGATGTCGATCGCGATCTTCTCGTTGGGCACGCTTTCGACGATCTTCCAGGAGCCTTTGCCGACCTGCGATTCTTCGGAGTCGTATTCGAAGGTCGCGCCGACGCCGCTGGCCGGTCCTGAGACCTTCGACTTCATCTTCGGATCGCGCAGCGCGATCGCGTTCCAATCCCTGAAGCGGGTGAAGCCGTTCAGCGTGTCGTAGACGATGGTCAGCTTACGGTTAGTCTCGACCTTCTCCGCGATGAAGCGACTGGAAGGCAGTACCAAGCCGACGATCAGAAACAGGACGGCGACGATCGCCAGGGAAATCGCAATCTCGATGAGACGAGTCATTCAGGGGCTCTCCGGGACCAAGGCCCGCTGGGATCGGGCTAGCCCCGAATCCTAACAGGGAAGACCCGGGCGGAGCGAGAGCCTGCGCTGTCGAAGCGCTCGATCCGCCCCCGGCCGGGGGCGGCGGGCCGGGGGCGACAGACCTTCGAATCGCTCAAATCAATTGCAATTCGAAGGCTTTCAGTACGGCGCGCGTACGGTCGCGCACGCCCAATTTGGACAGGATGTTCGAGACGTGGTTTTTGATCGTGCCCTCGGCCACCCCGAGGGAATTGGCGATTTCCTTGTTGGAAAAGCCCGAGGCCATCAGCCGCAGAATCTCGGTTTCGCGGTCGGTCAGCGGGTCGGGGCGGTCCAAGCTAACGAAATCGTTACGCATGTGCTCCAGCCCCGACAGCAGTCGCTGCGTGACCGCCGGCTGCACCAGCGAGCCGCCGCCGGCCACCGCTTGGATCGCGCCGACCAATTGGTCCAGGGACACGTCCTTGAGCAGATAGCCCTTCGCGCCCGCCTTCATACCGGCCAGCACGAGTTGATCGTCGTCGAAGGTGGTGAGGATGATCGTCGGCGGCAACTGTTCCGCGCGCGAGAGCGCTTGCAAGGCTTCCAGGCCCGACATCGCCGGCATGCGCATGTCCATCAGCACCACATCGGGCTTGATCTGCGGAATCAGCTCCACCGCCTGCCGACCGTCCACGGCCTCGGCCACCACTTCTATCCCCTCGGCCAGCGCCAGCAGGGAGCGGATGCCCTGGCGTACAAGGGTTTGATCGTCCACAAGGCATACACGAATCATGTCGTCTCCAAAGTTCTGTTCTTTTCGTCGTTTCAATAGGTGGTGCGCCGCGCATCGGCGGCCCGCGGCAGGCTTTGGTTCGGTGAACTAGCGGGCCTGGATTCGGCGGCACGGATTCGGCGGCGAGACCGGGCTGCACATGTCCGGCCGCGGAATCCCGCGCCACGCCTTGGCGAACGGCGCCTCGGGGTGCGGGCGGTCACGCCGCGACCTTCCGTGCCCCGCCCTCGTCCGACTGCGCCGCGGTCAATCGCAAGGCGCGGATCGCCTGCTCGCCCGCCTGTCCCACCGGCAAGTAGACATTCAAACGGAATCCATCGCCCGTGCGCGTCTCGATCTCGACCGTTCCGCCGTAGGCGGAGAGCCGTTCGCGCATTCCGCGCAGCCCGTTGCCCGATTGCGGATCGTCCGCGCCGCGGCCGTTGTCGCTGGCCTGCAGCAGCACGCCGGCCTCGTGCCAGCGGTAATGCAAGTCCAAGGTGGTCGCCTGCGCATGGCGCACGACATTCGTGATGATCTCCTGAGTGCAGCGCAGCAACACGTGGGCGCGCTCGGGATCGTCCAGCATGAATGGGGTCGGCAGCAGCATGTCGATATGCAACCCCGGGACGTTATCGGCCAAAGGCAGCAACGTCGCGGCCATATCGATGGCGTCGCTTTAGCGGATTTGGCTCACCGCCTCGCGCACGTCGCTGAGCAGCAGCTTGGCCAGCGTATGCGCCTGAAACACGTGATCTTGCGCCTTACCCTCGACCAGATGGCTGGCGACCTCCAG
>JAGNNB010000436.1 GCA_017990865.1 Lysobacteraceae bacterium | reverse complement strand
TCGTTCGCGATGATTCGCGAAACGAAACGCATGGCGAGCCTTTCCAGGCCGCTATTCGAACCGCAAAACCGCGTGCGCGAAACATTGCGGCATCGCGCCGAGCGTTCAGTTCGCGCTCATGCTCGTCGGCCGAATCGGGGTTTCGCCGAAGCCGATGCGTTGCGCGGCGGCGCCGACGCAACGCATCCGGAACGCTTATCGGCCGCCAAGCAGGGTGTAGGCCTCGTAAGCGGCGCGCAGACCCGACGTGGCCGCGCCTTCCATGGTGCCCTGCCACTCGTAGAAGCTGCTGGTGTGTTCGCCCGCGAACAGCAGATTGCCGACCGGCTTGGCTTCGTTGTGCGCGATGGTGGTGAAGTAGCCGGGCCGATGACAGGCGTAGGCGCCCTTGCTGAACGGGTTACGCGACCAGTTCTCCACGTGCACCAGATAGTCGCCGTTCGCTTTGCGTTGCGCCGCGGCGGTCGCGCCGGGCAACACGCGTTCCAGCGCGCCGACGAAACCGTCGGCATGCTGCTGCGCGCGTTGGGGGTCTACGGCCCGCGCCTGCGCGCCGCCGAGCAATTGCGTCAGCACGCCTTGCGCTTCGCCGCCGTTGCTGGGATTGCTTTCCCAGGTGCTCTGCAGCGCGGCGTTGTCGCTGCAACCGGTACCGTTGCAATCGTGCTGCAGATACCAATACGAACTCTTGAAACCCACGAACAGTTTGGCGTTGTCGCTCATCGTCGCGTTGGCGATGGCTTGGCGCTTCCATTCCGGCACGCCCAGGCTGGCGTGCAGTTGCACGTTGCGCAGCACGCTGAAGGGCAGCGTGAGCACGACGGCGTCGTAATCGCTTTGAATGCGGCGACCGCCAACGTCAAAGGTCAGACGCACGCGTCCGCTCGCGAGTTTGCGCACGTCCACCAAACGATGCCCCAGCATCACCGGCGACGGCAGGCTTTGCGCCAGACCGGTCGCGATCTTGTCGTTGCCTTCGACCACGTGGAAATGCGTATCGCCATCGCCGGCGAAGGACGAGAACTTCGCGCGCTTGTCGGCGTAGGCGAAGCGCAGGAAGCCGACCGCGCTCTGCTCGTCGAGGCCGGCGCCGTATTCGGCGGCGTAAGCCGCGCCGATCAGGCCGCGCAGCAGATCGCCCGCACCGTACAACTGCAGATAATCGTCCAGGGTCATGAAGTCGAACAGCGCGTCCGCTTCGGTATGGCGGTCTGCGGTGGGGAAACTCAGCGTCTCCAGGTCTTGCCGAATCGACGACGAGAAGCCGCGGAATTCCTCCAGCACCTGCGCTTCGGTGTAGCGCTGGCCGCCGAAATCGAAATAGCGCTGACCGGGGAACATCGACGCGTCTTCGAGCGTCAGCCCGAATGCGCGCGCATAACCGAGCATCGTGTGATGCGAACGGCCGATGAATTCGCCGCCCAGTTCCACCGTTTGCCCGGGGAAGTACCCGCGCAAACTGCGCACGCGCCCGCCGACACGCGCATCGGCGTCGAACACGCGCGCGGTGATGCCCAGGCGCGTCAGCTCCGTCGCGCAAGCCAAGCCGGCCATACCGGCGCCGATCACTGCCACGTTTCCGCGCAGGCCGAGTTTCGCCATCGCACGACGGCTCAGATTCGCCGCGTTCACCCATGCCGTCGGCGCCAGCGCGCCTGCGGACGCGGCGGCGACGCCCGCGATCGCGCCCTGCGCGAAGCGGCGGCGTCCCGCATCGCTCGGACCGTCTTGCGCGGCGCCTTCGGCGGCCCGCCCGACGACCTCATCGGCCGATTGGCCGGTCCGTTCGCACTGCGCGCTCAACCGCGCCAAACGCCGCAACTGCGCCATCAAAGTGGTTCGCGTCATGATGATCCCCCCGGATCGTGTTCGCTGTTCGGTCAGAAATCGGTTCGACCGAAACGCCGGCGCAAGCTGCCGGGTCGCTGTTCGCGACGCTTCTTCCGTGGACCGGCCCCGTACGTTCCGTCGACGTGGGCGCATCCCCATGCGCCCCGACGCGGAGCATAGTGCCACAACCGAGCGCACACAGGCCATGCGTCGGGGCCGCCTCCCAGCTCCGTCGAAAAATCCACCGGAGCGCGCTCAGATCTCCGGCGTATTCGACTCGATCACTTTCATCGCTTCCTCGGCGCGCCGCTGCGCTTCGCGGGCCTCGGCTTCGGCGCTCGTCGGCGTTTGCGCCGGGTCGTTCGGCGGCGCGTCGTCCACGCCGGGCACTTCGATCGTGGGTTTGGGCGGCGGCGTCGCTTCCGCGGCGGAATCGGCGACGGCCGTCGTCGCGGGCGCAGGCGTGGGCGGCGCGACGACGATGGGCGGCGGTGAAGGCGCCTGGTTCATCACGCCGTACACGAAGATCGCCGCGGCGATCAGCAAGCCGAGAAACACCAAACCGCCGCCGATCTGCATCGGCGACGACGAGCGCGCGGCGCGCGATGAGGCCGCCGCGGACGAGGCGGTCACCCGGCCCGGTGCGGAATGCGAGGCGGGCTGGGGTGGCGCGGACGCTTTGAACGTCGCGCGATTGCGCGGCAACTCCGGCAGCGAACCCAGCATTTCGCGCAGCGCGGCGCCGTCGATCAATCGCAAGCGCGCTTGCCGCTGCGCGGCGATTCTCGCTTCGGGCGAGAATTCGCCGCCGCAGATCAGGATCGCGCCGGTCGCCGATTCGGCGGCCATCGCCGCGATCAGCCCGTTCACATCGTGCTGCGGCGCCTCCAGCGCATTCCAGTGTTTGCAATGCACCAGGACGTATTCCTGCTGTCGCCGCAGTTTGAAATCGATGCCGCGATCGATGCCCTGCGCATTCGCGCAGCGCTCCACCTGCCAGCCTTGCTCGCGGTAATGCTCCGCGAGCAAGCGTTCGAATTCCGCACGTCCGATACGAACGGGCGCGTCGGGCGATCGTGCTTCCGTCGGGTTCGAGGTCGTCATACGGGCGATCCTGATTCGAGTGAGAGCAGATTGAGGGAGAGCAGGTTGAAGGAGTTCGAATCGAATGGGCGCAGATCGCATCGGCGCGCGTCGTATTGCGAGAGATCGATCATGCGATGCGTCATCGGCGTCGGTTCAAGGCTGCGCGGCGACGAAATCGATCGCCGCGCGCACGGCGGCGGCCTGCGCGGCGTTGCATTGTTCGGGCGTGGCGCGCGGGCTGTCGGGGTACACCTCGGTGGTGGTGACGTAGCGCGCGCCGGTGATGCCCGCGCACAAGCCCAATTCGCGCAGCGGGTATCGGATCACGCCCGGCGCCACCACCGGCGAACCGATGATCTCGCCCCGCGC
>JAGNNB010000435.1 GCA_017990865.1 Lysobacteraceae bacterium | reverse complement strand
TCTTGCCGTTCAATCTACCGAAGGCGCGATTGTTTCTCGGCGATGTCGGCAGCGGTGCGCTGGGCTATGCCATGGCGTGGTTGGCGGGGCTCGCGATGGTTCGTCTCCCCGAATCCGCGTGGCTGTGGCTGACCCTGCCGCTCAGCGCCTTCGTGCTCGACGCCGGTTTGACCTTGTTTTCGCGCGTATTGCGCGGCGAGCGTTGGTGGCTGCCGCATGTCGAACACGTCTATCAACGCTGGGCGCGCCGGACCGGCAGTCATCTCGCAGTCAGCGGCGCCTATGCCCTCTGGACCCTGATCGCGGTCATAATGGCCGGCATTGGCGTATCCAACGTTGACCAATGGGGGGCGAGCGAAGTCGCAGTGGCGGTTTCGGCTTGGTGGGGGCTGGGGATGCTGCTGTGGTACGGATTCCGCCGTCGCGCGTCAGAATCGCAACGGGCGGAGGGAACATCGAACAGAGGAGTCGATGCATGACGGTTTGGAGAGAGCGTCTGGAGGGTGCGATCCCGCGCGCTGCCGTCGTCGCCCACGATTTGCTGATGGTCTGGCTGTGTTGGAGCGGCTTGACCCAATTCCGTTATGCGATGACCGATACGGCGATGACGCCGTCGTTCTGGGACCCGGCCACCGTCCTCGTGTTGGTCGCGCAAGGCCTGGTGTTCTGGCAGGTCGGTCTGTATCGCGGCGTCTGGCGCTTCGCCAGCGTGCCGGATCTGATGAATATCCTCAAAGCCAGCACCTTCGGTTTGCTGGCAATTCTGCTGGTCCTCTTCATCTATAACCGCTTGGAACAGGCACCGCGTTCGGTGCTGGTGCTGTATCCGCTGGGCCTGAGTTTGATGCTGGGCGCGCCGCGACTGCTGTATCGGTCCTGGAAAGATCACGGCCGTATCAACAGCGATAAAGCCGCCGTACGCGTTTTGATCCTGGGCGCGGGCCAAGCCGGCGAAGCGGTCGTGCGCGATCTGCGCCGCACCGGCGCCTATCAGCCGGTGGGTTTCCTCGACGACGCCGCGAAATTGCGCGGCAGCCATCTGCACGGCGTGCCGGTGTTGGGCCGGATCGACGAAGTCGGTCGCATCGCCCCGGAAACCGCGGCCAAACTCTTGGTGATCGCATTGCCTTCGGCCGACGCCGAGCGTATGCGCCAAGTGATCGAAGCCTGCGAGAACACCGGTTTGCCGTTCCGCATGGTGCCGCGCCTCAACGACATCCTCGAGGGCAATTCCTTGCCCGGCGAACTCAAGGAAGTGGCGATCGAGGACTTGCTCGGCCGCGAACCTGTCGTGCCGAATTGGAAAGCGATGCGCGATTGGCTGGGCGGTCGCAGCGTGTTGGTGACCGGCGCCGGCGGTTCGATCGGTTCCGAACTCTGTCGCCAATGCGCGCGCCACGGCGCCAGTCGGATCGCGTTGGTCGAAATCGACGAACTGGCGCTGATCACCACGCAGATGCGCCTGCGTCGCGATTTCCCGCAGATCGAATTGGCGCCTGTGCTGGGCGATTGCGGCGACCCGGCGGTGATTCGCTACGCGCTGGAGTTGATCAAGCCCGATGCCGTTTTTCACGCCGCGGCCTACAAACAGGTGCCGCTGCTGGAAGCGCAATTGCGCGAGGCCGTGCGCAACAACGTGCTGGCCACCGAAACCGTTGCGCGCGAGAGCATCGCCGCGGGCGTCGGCACGTTCGTGCTGATCTCCACCGACAAGGCGGTCGATCCGGTCAACGTGCTCGGCGCTACCAAGCGTTTGGCCGAAATGCTCTGCCAGTCGCTCAACGATCCGCGCGCCACGCGTTTCGTCACCGTGCGCTTCGGCAACGTGCTCGATTCGGCCGGCAGCGTGGTGCCGCTGTTTCGCGAGCAGATCCGCAGCGGCGGGCCGGTGACGGTGACCGATACGGACGTCACCCGGTTCTTCATGACCATTCCCGAAGCCTGCCAACTGATTCTGCAGGCCTCGGCGATCGGTTCGCAGCAGGCGATCTACACCCTCGACATGGGCGAACCCGTTTCGATCCGCGTGCTGGCCGAGCAGATGATCCGCCTCGCCGGCAAGCAGCCGGGTCGCGATATCGCGATCGTGTATACCGGCCTGCGCCCGGGCGAGAAATTGCACGAGACGCTGTTCCACGCCGACGAGCGTTATCGCCCGACTTCGCATCCGAAAATTCTGCAGGCCGAGCCGCGCAAAGTGCCGACCGAGTCGATCGCTGCGGCGATGGCGAAATTGCGCGACGCCAGCACGCGCTACGATCTCGAAGCGCTCGCGAGCCTATTGCGGGAAACGGTGCCGGAGTTCGTGCCGAGTACAGTAGCCTCGGAAACGCCGCCGCATGCGGCGACGGTGGTCGCGTTTCCGGCGCGAAACGCGCGCAAGACATAAGATGACGGCCGCGCCCGCCCAACCGCGGGCATACCGGCCTGACGATGCGCGCGACGCAAGAATCCGCGGACGCGCACCCGCCGACTCTCGACGTTCCCAGGTGCTTCGATCCCTATGGCGCGAATCCGCAAAGCCGTTTTCCCGGTCGCCGGTCTCGGCACTCGCTTTCTTCCCGCGACCAAGACCGTTCCCAAGGAAATGTTGCCGATCGTCGATCGCCCGCTGATCCAATACGCGGTGGACGAAGCGGTTGAAGCCGGTTGCGAGACATTGGTGTTCGTCACCAATCGCTACAAGCATTCGGTCGCCGATTATTTCGATAAAGCTTACGAGCTCGAGCAGAAGCTGGAGAAATCCGGCAAGTACGAGCTGCTCGAAGTGGTTCGCAATGTGTTGCCGCCGCATGTGCGCGCGGTGTTCGTGACCCAGGCCGAAGCCTTGGGGCTCGGTCATGCCGTGCTTTGCGCCAAACCTATCGTCGGCGACGAACCGTTCGCGGTGCTGCTGCCCGACGATCTCATATGGAACCGTGGTCCGGGTGCGCTCAAACAAATGGCCGACGCCGCCGAAGCCAGCGGCGGCAGTGTGATCGCAGTGCAGGACGTCCCGCGCGAGCAAACCGGCAGCTACGGCATCGTCGCCACCGATGCGTTCGACGGCCGCAGCGGTCGGATTCGCGCGATCGTCGAGAAGCCTAAACCCGAGGTCGCGCCGAGCAATCTCGCTGTGGTCGGTCGCTATGTGCTGGACGGCCGTATCTTCGGTTTGTTGGAAAGCACGCGCCCGGGCGCGGGCGGCGAGATTCAATTGACCGACGCCATCGCCGCGCTGCTGCAGGAGCAACGCGTGGATGCGTATCGCTTTCAAGGCACGCGTTTCGACTGCGGCACGCATCTGGGCCTGATC
>JAGNNB010000434.1 GCA_017990865.1 Lysobacteraceae bacterium | reverse complement strand
CCGCGAGCAGGGCTTCGGGCTCTTTCCAGGTCGCGAACCCGTGCAGGCTGTCCGCGCCGATCAAAAACGCCAGCGGCGCCTGTTCGCCGAATTTCGCGCGCAGTTCGCGCAGGGTGTCGATGGTGTAGCTCGGCGCGTCGCCGGCTCGGGTGGCGCGTTCGAGTTCTCGGCGGTCCACGCGCAATCCGGTTTGGCCTTCGACCGCCAAGTCGAGCATCGCCGCGCGTTGATCGGCGCTGGCGCCCGGCGCGTCGCGGTGCGGCGGATCGGCGGCCGGCATCAACCAAACGCTGGTGCCGAGCGCGTCGCGCGCCGCCCGCGCGATGGCGAGATGACCGTTGTGAACCGGGTCGAAAGTGCCGCCGTAGAACAGCCGCAGCATGCGCGGCTCAGGCGCCGACGCCGGCGGGCTTCGCGAGGGCGGATTTCGCGAGGAACGCGCCGCCGCGCGGTTCGGCGACGGCGATCAACAGACGCTCCAGGGCGAGCCAGGCGTCGGTCGGTTCTTCGCCGATGCGCGGCCGGCCTTTGGCGATGCGATCGACGCGGCCGGCTTCGGCGACGAAACGCTCCCAGCGTCCGGCATCATGACGCTGCAGCGCACGGCGATACACCGCTTGTTTGGCGTCCCAGACGCGCTGCGCTTTGAATTCCGCGGCCAGATTGCCGCCTTTCGCGTTCACCCGCGCCAAGGCCGCGGCGCGCTGCAATTCCATCACCACCATGCCCATCAGCGCCGGCACCGCCTCGCCCTCGGCGCGCAGGCCGTGCAGCATGCGCAGCGCCTGCGCGGATTGGCCGTTGAGCGTGGCGTCGAGCAAACGGAACACATCGAAGCGCGCGGCATCGGCGACGTAAGACTCCATCCGCGCGAGATCGATGGATTCGCCGTCGCTGAGCAAGGCCAGTTTGTCGATCTCCTGCGCGGCGGCGAGCAGATTGCCTTCCACGCGCTCGACCAAGCGCTGCACCGCATCGCGATCGGCGCGCAGGCCGCGCGCGCGCAACCGACGCTCGACCCAATCGGTCATTTCGTGCGGTTTCAAAGCCCAGGCGATGGCGTGATGGCCGACGCGCGCGATGGCCTCGCTCCATTTGCCGCCGTGTTGGCGACTCCACTCGTCGCCGGTGATCATCAGGCCCACGTCCTGCGGCGGATTCGCGCAGAAATCGACCAGCGTTTCGCCGCCGTCTTTGCCCGGTTTGGCCGAGGGCAATCGAATTTCGAGCAAGCGCCGCGACGCGAACAGGCTCATCGCGCTGACGCTTTGCGCGATCCGGTTCCAATCGAAATCGCGGCTGTCGGCGTCGAACACTTCGCGCTCGCCGATGCCTTCGGCGCGAGCCTGGGCGCGCACCGCATCGGCGGCTTCCAGCACTCGCAGCGGTTCGGGACCGGCGATCAGATACACCGGGCGCAAGGTCTCCGCGCCGAGTTGCGCGATCAGCCGTTCCGGCGTCAGTTCCACGGCGCGCGACTCATCGGCTCGCGGCTCAGCCGCCGGCGCTGGGCGATGTGACGTGCAAGGCGGCGTTGACTCTGCGCAGGATCGCCGCGCTCATGTCGCGGCGCATTTCGTTGAGCAGCAACTCGCGTTCGCTGGTATTGCCGATCGCGTCGGCCGCGGGCGCGACGTAATCGCGCGCCATTTCCACCGCTTGCTGCGGCACCAGCAGCTCGCCATCGGGTTTCCTCATGCGGAACACCACCGCGTAGCGCAGGCTGTATTCCAGCGCGCGGCCCTGGGTATCGACCGCGATGGGCAGATCGGCCCATTTCTCCGAGAGGATTTCCAATTTGGTCGCCGTATCGACCGCGCCGGCTGCCGCCGGTTGCGCGCCGCCGCGTTCCAGCGCGCGCGCGAGCGAGTCGGCCAAGGGGCTGTAGGGATCGGTAGCGGTCACGGCCACCGGCCCGAGGTCCGGCGGCAATTCGGCAACGTTGCGCAGTTGGAAGCCGCAGCCGCTTACGGCGACGGCGAACAGGGCGGCGAACGCGAGACGAGACGGTGTTTTCATGGGCGAAGTCTGGACGAGGCGGGGGCGGCGGGCAAGCGCGGCGCGCGGGCGCGGTTCATTGGACACCGCGTCGATGCGTTCTGCCTGTCCACCGAACCTCAGGCGGCGACGATATTCACGATCTTGCCGGGCACGACGATGATCTTTTTCACCGCCATGCCCTCCAGGAACTTGGCGACATTCGGCTCGGCCAGCGCCGCGGTTTCGATGTCCTCGCGCGCGGTCTGCGCGGCGACCTCGATCGTGCCGCGCAGTTTGCCGTTCACCTGCACCGCCAGCGTCGCCGAATCGCGCACCAGCGCGGCCGGGTCGGCCTGCGGGAACGGCAGGTCTTCCAGCAGCGTCTCCGCATGACCCAGTGCCTGCCACAGGCGATGACAGATATGCGGCGTCACCGGGTTCAGCAGCAGCACCATGGTCTGCAGCGTCTCGTGGCGCACGGCGCGGCCCTGATCGCTCATGTCGTCGAACTTCGAGACATGATTGAGCAGTTCCATCAGCGCCGCGATCGCGGTGTTGAAGCTGTAGCGGCGGCCGTAGTCGTCGCCGATCTTCTGGATCGCTTCGTGCAGTTGGCGACGCATGGTCTTCTGCGCTGCGTTCAGGGCGGCGACGTCGACTTCCGGGTGATCCGGCTGCGCGACGTGCGTGGTCACTTCGCGCCAGAACCGGCGCAGGAAACGCGACATGCCCTCGACGCCGGCCTCGTTCCACTCCAAGGATTGTTCCGGCGGCGAGGCGAACATCGAGAACAGACGCACGGTGTCGGCGCCGTATTTGTCGACCATCACTTGCGGGTCGACGCCGTTGTTCTTCGACTTCGCCATCTTCTCGACCGCGCCGATATGCACCGGCTGGCCGTCCGCGCGCAGGATCGCGCCATTGATGCGGCCCTTGTCGTCGCGGGTGACATCGACATCAGCCGGATTGAACCATTCCTTCGAGCCGTTGGCGTTATCGCGATAAAACGTCTCCGCGATCACCATGCCCTGACACAGCAGATTGGTCGCGGGTTCGTCGCTGTTCACCAGCCCTTCGTCGCGCAACAGCTTGTGATAGAAGCGGAAATACAGCAGATGCAGGATCGCGTGCTCGATGCCGCCGATGTACTGATCGACCGGCGTCCAATATTTCGCGCGTTCGTCGACCATCTCGGCCGCGCCCGGCGAGGTGTAGCGCGCGTAGTACCAGCTCGATTCCATGAAGGTATCGAAGGTGTCGGTTTCGCGCTCGGCCGGGCCGCCGCACTGCGGGCACGCGGTCTTGCGCCAGTTCGGATC
>JAGNNB010000433.1 GCA_017990865.1 Lysobacteraceae bacterium | reverse complement strand
ACCTTGCTGAGCGCAGCCGGCATGGGCGAAAAAACGCGATCGTCCAACTCGTAGATGTGGATCCATTGCACCAGAAGGCCATCGTCTTTCAGGTGACGATCGAGCATCCGATAGAATTCTTCGGTGAACAGACTCGCGACACCGCTGACCCATGGGTTCGATGGTTCGGACACGATCGCGTCGTAGCGTTTGCCCGAGCGCGCGAAATGCGAACGCGCATCCTCGAACACCGGCGTCGATCTCGGATCTTTGTATGCGCGCTCGACTCGATCGCCGAATTTTTTCGCGGCTTCGTACATCTCCGGTTCGATTTCGATGGTTTCCACGCGTTTGGGCACCGGGCTGCCGAGAATCGTGTGCGTCGTCAGCCCCGAGCCCCAACCGATCACCGCGATATCGTCCGGCGACTTCGCCAACACGACGGGCAGCGTGCCCGCCAACGCCATCGTCGGTTCGTCCATCGTCGGACGATCTTCCAACCGCTGCGACAGCGCCGCATCCGGTTTGCCGTTGGTCACGATCGAACGCTCGCGATCGCCGAGCTTGCGGATGCCGACGGTGGCGGTCTTACCGTCTTCGAAGAACTCGATGGTGTCCGACTCCGCCCACGCCAACGATCCCGTGCGATACACGCCCGAAATCTGCTCGCGCAAATCGGGCTTGCCCCACACCACCGCCGCCGCCATCGTCGCAACGGTCATGACGACGAACGCCGGCGCCCAGCGTTTGCTTTGCGCGGGCGCAGCGTAGCGCAGCAGGAAGAAACCGAGCGCGATGTCCAGCACGGCGCTCGTGAAAATCGCGGTGTACACGCTGAACACGGGAATGAGGAAATGCGTACAGGCGAAGACACCGACGATCGCGCCCAAGGTGTTCACGGCATAGACCCGACCGATGCTGCGTTCGCCGTATCCGGCGCGCAGCAAGGCGGTGGTGAACAGCGGCAAGGTCATGCCCGCGAAGAACGCCGCTGGGAACATCACCGCGAACGAGATTCCCGACGACGCGAGCGTAAACAAGGTGTAGCCGGTGTCGGTGCGCGCCAAGCCGCCCATGATCCATTCCATCCAACGGAACGAACTGGCGAACGCCGGCAGCGACAACAGCGCGAACGCGCCCATCAGAATCTGCGCGCCGGCCGCATAGCGAATGGCGTCGCCGATACGACCGGCGCGATGGCGGATCCACAAACCACCGAACGCCAAGCCGAAAATGAAGGCCGACAGCATCAGCTCGAACGAATGGATCGATGCGCCGAGCGTTTGATTCAGCGAACGTACCCAGCCGATTTCGTACACGAACGAGGTCGCGCCGGTGATCCACGCGCCCGTCAACAGCACCACCGGCAACGCCCCGCCGGAACGTTCTTCGGAAGCCGGCGCATGGCGCGCATGCATGTCCTCGTCGGCGGTCTTCGTCGCTTCGACCTTCAACAACGACCACGCGATCAACGCGGCGACGATATTCAACACGGCGCCGACCGTCAGCGTACCGGGCAAACCCAATTTGGGCATGATCGCGAACGTCGCCAACAAGGCGCCGAGACCCGCGCCGATGCTGTTGGCGAAATACAAGCCGCCCAATACGCGCTCGTCTTCCGAATCGGTGTGCTGCATCACCGCACTGCTCATCAGCGGGAAGGTCATGCCGAGCAGGATCGACTGCGGCGCCATCATCAACGCCGACGAGAGCCACAGATAGCCGTCGACCAACCAGCCGGATTCCAGGCCGGGCAGAATCGTTTCGTAGGTCACGGCCTGATAGCGCACGAAGAACGTGTGGAACAGCAGGCCGCCGATGCCGATCAGCAGTTCGACGATCGCGTAGGCGTAGAGAAAACGTCGGATCGACTGCGAGCGCCGGCTGACCCACCACGCGCCGAGCGACATGCCGCCCATGAAGATCGCCAGCACCAGCGTCTGCGCGTAGGCCGCATGCCCCAGGATCAGGCCGAAGTATTGCGACCAGATGGATTGGTAAATCAGGCCGGCGATGCCCGACACCAGAAACGCGACCAACACCCACGCTTCGAAACGACGCTGCTTCATGTTCGAGGAACCCTATCGGAAACGGTGCGGGTTCGAAGCCAGCGCCGACCTAGCGCGCCGTCGGCGCCGCCATCGGAAGCCTGAATGCTCGGTCCCCTGGGGCATGTTACCCCATCCGTCCGCGGCGGGCGGAGGCGCTCGAACGAGTCCTATGGCCGATGTCGATACACGGACGGATTCGTGGAATTCGTCACATGACGAAGGTATCACTGGACGGGAATCGAAGTCGACTTTTCCAATTTTCACGTCCGCGTAGCGCATCTCGCGCTAAACGAGTCGATTCGAAAGGCGGGCCACTGTTCTTCCTGTTTCTTATTCGATCGCGGATCGCCGAATCAGAGAAATCATAAAACCCATAAACCTCGAATCCCGGCCACGCCCTGCGCGCCATGTGCGCGCGCTTGGGGAATATGAACTTCGCCCATCCCGCCGATCGCATAGATAGGTAGTGCGACGCGCTCGCGCATCGTTTCGAATGCGCTCCAACCGATGCCGGGTTGCCCGGGATGCGATGCGGTTTCGAAGACGGGGCCGAGGACGGCGGCGTCGCAACCGATCGTTTGCGCATGCCGCAATTCCTCGAGCGAATGACAGGATGCGATCACCGTTCTGGATGCGGGCAACGGCCTGGATGTCAGCGCCATCAATTGGGAGGCGCGCAGATGCACGCCGACGCCGAGTGCGTTCGCGAGTTCGAGATCGCCGTTGATCGTGATGTCCGCATCGTCGAATGCGCGACACGCCGCGATCGCGCATTCGACCGATCGACGCCAACGCGCGGTTTCGCTCGGATTCGACTGAAGAGAAGGCGCGCGAAGTTGCGCGCGACGAATACCGCGATCGAACGCAGCGCGCAACGACGATAACCACGCGGCATCGTCGTCGCCGGGTTCCGGCGTGACGAGATAACGGTCGGGATCGCGCAACGCGGCGACGACCGGGCGATCGGCGTCCGGCATCGCGTAGCTCGACAGCTTGTGCGGCGGCACCCATGCCAACGCTTGCCCGTCGAGGCCTTTCACGCTGCCGCGCCAACGCGCGATGCGGCGCACGTCCAGTCGCAGACGTTTGTGCGGATAGCGTTGCGGCACGACGATCACAGGCTCGCCGACCTCCGCGTCGATGCCCAGCTCTTCGCGAAGTTCGCGCACGAGCGCTTGTTCAGGCGTCTCGCCCGGATCGACTTTGCCGCCGGGAAATTCCCACAAACCCGCCAGATCGCGACCTTCGGTGCGACGCGCGAGCAGGATGCGGC
>JAGNNB010000431.1 GCA_017990865.1 Lysobacteraceae bacterium | reverse complement strand
CCGTTACCACATCACATACGATTGGAACTATCCCAGCTACACGTTCAACGGTGGTTTTCCCTCGTATTGAACGCGGGTGAGCGAGTCGAGTGAACGACAACCGCAAGTCTCGCCTCGTCGGAGGACGGGGCGAGACTTGCCGACTCAAGCGATGGGCCACTCGAACGCACGGCGCTTTTTCGAAGTCGGATTCCGCCTGAGGCCTGCTTCGCTCGCGGCGCGTGTTCGCGACCTACGTTCTTTCGTTCAACGCCTGGGCCACGGAAATTCCGCGTAACCCATGCGAAACGCCGGGGTTTTCGAATCCTCGCCGGCATACCACACGCGCAGGCGGCCATTTTCGACGAGGCCGTGCGGCGCGACCGGGCCTTTGTCTGCCCAGGCGGCGATGTCTTCGCCGCGCAGCAGCGGTTTCGGCGCGATCGACCATGGACCGAACGGGCTCGGGCCGGTCGCGATGCCGAGCGATTTCGGCGCGTCGCCGTTCAATGCGGTGAACAGCAGTAACCACTCCGTTTCGCTCGCGCGTACGACATGCGTTTCGGCGATGCCGCTCGACGACCACGCGGGCAGGGCGCTGTCGTCGATCAAGGTGCCGGGTTTGCGCGTCCAATGGATGCCGTCGGGCGATGTCGCGCCGCGTAATGCGGTGTATCGGCCGGTCGTCGTGCGCGGACAACGCTTGGGTTCCAAACACCAGCCGGTGTAAACCATTCGCCAGCCGTCGTCGTCGTGGATCACGGTGGAGCTGGTGATGCCGTGATCGTCGAGTCCGTCGGGTTCCGGCGACAGCAGCGGCGTCGGATCGAGGCGGAAATGCAGACCGTCTTTCGATCGCGCCAACGACAGGTGCGAAGGATTTTTGAAGAATCCGCCGCGGGCGTCGGCGTAAGCGACGACGTACAGCCAGGTTTCGCCGCCGACGCGAATCGCTTCGGGCGTTTCGTGCGCGCCATTGGCGCCATCGCGCGTGGCGAATAACACCCTGCCGCGCGTGTCGCCGTCGTCGAGCTTCGGCATTGTCCAGTGCATGCCGTCTTTCGAGGTGGCGGTGCAGATGTCGGTGCCGCTGATGTCGATCGCATAGCAACTGTAGTACATGCGATAGCCGTCGTCGGTGCGCAGCAGGCTGGGATCGCCCGCCATCATGCTGTACTGACCACCGAAGATCCACGCATCCTGCGGGCCGGGCGAACCGTCGCCTTCGACGACGCCAGAACACGCCGCGAACGCGACGGTCGCCGACATCGCAGCGAACAGGCGCGCACGATACGAGCGCGAAAGTCTTCGCGACGTCATCAATGCGTGCGCTCCGGTTTTCCGATCCGCCTATACAGCGTGCTGCGATTGACGCCGAGCAGCCGCGCGGCGCGCGCGACATTGCCGTCGCAGGCGGCGAGGGCATCGCGCATCGCGGCTTCTTCCAGCGTGTCCAGCGGCGCGACGCCGCCGGTCCACAAAGAAGGCGATGCGGCGTCGCGCGATGCGGGTTGCAGGTCTTCGGGCAAATCGTCGATACCGACGCAGGCGCCTTCGTCGCTCAACGCGATCAAGGTGCGCAGGCAGGCGACCAGTTGCCGCCAATTGCCCGGCCAGCGGTGCGCGGCAAGCGCCGACGCGGCTTCGGGCGCGAGCGTTCGCATGCCGGCCATATCGGACCACAGCGCCATCACGATATCGATGCGATCGGTCGCCTCGCGCAGCGGCGTCAACCGCACGCGATGTTGCGCGACGCGATAGAACAGATCGGCGCGGAAGCGACCGGCTTCCACCGCGGCGTCGAGATCGCAATGCGTCGCGCAGATCAGCGCGAAATCGAGCTTCACCGACTTACCGCCGCCGAGCGGCGAGAGTTCGCGCTCCTGCAACACGCGCAACAGCCGCGGCTGCAACGCCAGCGGCATATCGCCGATTTCGTCGAGGAACAGCACGCCGCCCTGCGCCTGGCGCAGCAGACCCGGGCTGCCTTGACGACGCGCGCCGGTGAACGCGCCTTCTTCGTAACCGAATAATTCCGCTTCGATCAAGCCTTCCGGCAGCGCTGCGCAATTCACCGCGACGAAGGGTTTGCCAGCGCGCGCGCAGCGCGCATGCAGCGCACGCGCGAACACTTCCTTGCCCGTCCCGGTTTCGCCGTGGATCAAGACCGGAAGATCGGCATCCAGCACGCGACGCGCGCGTTCCAATGCGATGGAAGCCGCGGCATCGAATAGCGGTGCGTCCTGCGCGCGTCGCGGCGATGCGGTGTCGCGCGTGCGCGTCGCATCGATTGTCATTGCGTGCGTTGCGGGCGCGACGGCAGCGCGTTTGGCGTCGCCGTCCACGCGGCCGTACAACACGCGGCCGCAGCGGTCGCGCAGCGCGCCTTCGCTGCGCAGGCGCGATAGCGCGTCGTCGAACAGCATCTCGTAGCTGGCGCGGCCCAGATCGTCGCGTTCCAAACCGGCGAGCGCCAAGCCGTCCCGATTGGCGGCGACCAATTTGCCGTTGCGGAAGGCGAGCAAGCCCTCGCGCGAAGAGCCGAGCAGGGCGGGGTCGCGGTGCAGGCGCAGCAGTTCGCAGCCGTCGATGCCGTCGTCGAAGAAACGATGCTCGATATTCGCCACCGCCATTCGCACCAAGCCCAGCGCATGCAAATGTTCGGCGCGCGAATCGCCGCTGATATCGAGCACGCCGATCAAGCGGCCATACGGGTCGTGGATCGGCGTGGCGGTGCAGGTGAGAATGCCGTGCGGCGCGCGATAGTGTTCGCTGCCGCGCACTTCCACCGCACGACGCTCCACGATCGCCGTGCCGATCGCATTGGTGCCCACTTCGGTTTCGTTCCAGCACGTGCCCGGGCGCAGCGCGACGCGGCCGGCCTTGTCGAGAAAGCGCGGGTGACCGGCGGCATCGAGAATCCAGCCGGTGTCGTCGGTCAGCACCACGATGCTGCCGCTGGCCTCCGCGTCGGTCGCCAGCGCTTCCAGTTCCGCCCGCGCGAAGCGCCACAGCCGCTCATGACGGCCGCGCATTTCGCGCAGACGCGCTTCGGGCACCGGCTCGATCGACGGCGTGCGCTCTTCGGGCATGCCCAAGCGGCGGCAGCGCTGCCACGAGCGCAGGATGGTTTGCGGCAAATCCGTCGCCGGCATGCTGCCGCGTTCGAAAAAGGCGCGGCGGGCTTGGGCGAGTTCCGACGTGGGACGCAGGCGGGACATGGCGGCTCCTGTGTCGCATCTTGCGACAGTCGCGGCGACGAGTGTTCCCATAAACAACACAGTCGTGCGCGTCGCGCAACGCCCGATTTTTGTGCGTCGCAGCATGCGACACGCCA
>JAGNNB010000432.1 GCA_017990865.1 Lysobacteraceae bacterium | reverse complement strand
GACCTGCAGCGACTGATGCCCGATCTGTTGGTCACCGATATCGAGATGCCGGGTCTGAGCGGTTTGGAGCTCGCGCAGCGCATCCAACGCCACGAAATGCCGACGAAAGTGGTGATCGTCACCACCTTCGCCCGCGCCGGTTTTTTGCGTCGCGCGTTGGATGCCGGCGTCCAAGGGTATTTGCTCAAGGACGCGCCGGCCGAGGATTTGGCCGAAGCCTTGCGCAAAGTGCATCGCGGCGGCCGCGCGATCGATCCGCAACTGGCGCTGGAAGCCTGGACCGAGCAAGACCCGCTGAACGATCGCGAGCGCAAAGTGCTGCGACTCGCGGGCGAGGGCCTGTCCGCCGGCGACATCGCCGCGCAGCTCGGGTTGTCGCAGGGCACGGTGCGCAATTATCTGTCCGAGGCGATCGGCAAATTGGGCGTCGGCAACCGGATCGAAGCCTACCGATTGGCTCGACAGAAGGGTTGGCTATGAAAGCCGCCCGCGAACAGTTCGTCGCGATACGCGCCGGGCCGCCTCGTCGTCGCGAGGCCTGAGTCGCCTCTCGCGCTTCGTTCGTCCCGCTCGACTTCACGTCGTCAGATTCCATCGCCGGTGTCACATCGGCGGTACCGGACCGTCTTGTCCGCGTATCGCGTCTCGCACCCCCGCGTCTCGCGCATCGATGTCTTCCCGTTTTCATTTTTCTCTCTGCCGAAGGAGATTCCCCATGGTTCTGTGCAAATCCCGTTCCGGCGCGACGTATGCGATCGCCATCGCGATCGCGGTCGCATGCGCCTCCGCATCCTCCTCCCGTGCCGCCGACGGCGTGAACGCGCTGTTCTTCGACGACGTGCGCGTCTTCGATGGCGTGCGCATGCGCGAACGCGCCGACGTGCTGATTCGCGACGGACGCATCGCCGCGATCGGCGCGAATCTGAAGATGCCCGCAGATGCCGAGCGCATCGACGGCGCCGGCAAAACGCTGCTGCCGGGGCTGATCGATGCGCACACCCACAGTTGGGGTGACGCGCAGCGCGATGCATTGCGCTTCGGCGTCACCACCGAGTTGGACATGATGGGCGACCGCACTCGCCTGCCCGCGCTGAAAACCCAGCGCGCCTCGATCGCACCTACCGACGAAGCCGATGTGTGGAGCGCGGGCGCCGCGGTGACGGCGCCGAAAGGCCACGGCACGCAGTACGGGATGGGCGTGCCGACGCTGGCGCCGGGCGAGGACGCGGCCGCGTTCGTGAAGGCCCGCGTCGAGGAGGGTTCGGATTACATCAAAATCATCCTCGAAGATTTCAGCGCGCACAGCGAGACGATGCGCTTGCCGACCGTGACCGAAGCGCAAACCCGCGATGCCATCGCCGCCGCGCACGCCGAAGGCAAGCGCGCGGTGGTGCATGTCTCGCGTATGCGCGACGCGCACTATGCGGTGAGCAATGGGGCGGACGGTTTGGTGCATATGTTCGTCGAGCCCGGCGATGCCGCATTCGTCGAAACGGCCAAAAGTCGCAAGGCATTCGTCGTGCCCACGCTCTCGGTGATCGCGACGATGGCGCGCGCTGAGGAAGGCCGCAAGCTTGCGGAGGAGGCGCGCTTGTCGCCGTGGTTGACGCGCGCGCAGATCGACGCGCTGAAAGCGACCTATGGCGATGGCGCGCCGCGCCCCGCGGTGTTGACGGATGCGATGAACAATGTGCGCGCGCTGCGCGACGCGGGCGTGGATATTCTCGCCGGTACCGATGCCGGCAACCCCGGCACCGCGCACGGCGTCAGCATGCACGGCGAGTTGGAGCTGCTGGTGCGAGCGGGCCTCACGCCGACGCAAGCGCTGGCTGCAGCGACATCGGTGCCCGCGCGTCGATTCGCGTTGGACGATCGCGGCCGCATCGCGCCGGGTTTGCGCGCGGACGTGCTGTTGGTGGACGGCGATCCCTCGCAAGAGATCCGCGCCACCCGCGCGATCGTCGGTGTGTGGAAGAACGGCTACGCCGTCGCGCGTCCGCGCCAGGATGCGCAGGCCGAAGCGCCGCGCGGCGAAGCGTTGCCCGCGTCCGCGAAATTGATCGACGATTTCGAAGCAACCGCCACCGCGGGCGCGAACGGCCTGTTGCCCGCGAAATTCGGCAGCGGTTGGACGCCGACGACCGATCAAATGGCCGGCGGCGCGTCGGTCGGCAAGATCGACCGCGCGAACGGCGCGCTCGCGGTGAGCGGCGAGATCAAGACCGGCTTCGCGTTTCCGTGGTCGGGCGCGATGTATTTTCCTGCGAGCGCGCCGATGCAGCCGGTCGATCTTTCGGGCCGGACGGAACTGGTGTTCAAAGCGCGCGGCGACGGTCGAAGCTACAGCGTGATGCTGTTCTCCGGCGCGCAGATGCAGCCGATGCCGAGCATGAAAACCTTCGTCGCCGGCCCCGAATGGAAAGAAGTGCGTTTGCCGCTCGCGAACTTCAGCGGCGCCGATCTCGTACGCGTTCGCGGCTTCGCGTTCACGGCGGGCCAACCGGCCGGCGTGTTCGCATTCGAGATCGACGATATCGAAGTGAAATGACGCGGCGACGAGACTGTCCCGCATTCGCGATGCGACATGAACGGATGCGGACGCGGTGATCGATCTTCGCCGTGCGGCGCGCGACCGAGTCGTTAAGAAACCGTGATATCGCAGGCGAACCGAGACGGCATTCACACTAACCGCGTGATGCGCGATTGCGAGACCGAATCATTGGGCGGATACTCGAAAGCGCGGGCAGATCACGCCGGCTGCCCGACGGTCTTCGATACGCATGAGGTCCGTGTCGCGTGATGCGTCGAAGCGAAGGATTCGATCCGGCGACTTCAACCGATGGAATCAGGAGGATTTATGAAACAAGGAATCATCAAGGGCGTTGCGATTGCGGCATTCGCCGTGGCCATGTCGATCAGCGGCTCCGCATCGGCCGCCGGGCCGAACATCGTGTGCAGCACCTCCCTTGCGGGGAAGACGGTGCATATCGTGTCGGGCAATTATCGCTATTACTACATTTGCAGACCGCCTACCTGGATCTTCGTGAAGGCGTGCCCGATCAACGGCGGACCCTGCTTTTTCTGATTGAACATGCCCTGATCGAGCATGCCTTGATCGCGCGATCGCGACTACACGCCGCGTTCGCTTCGATGCGACGAGCCCGGGCCTATCCCGGGCTCGTTTTTGAACGGCGAGTACCGAGACATCCAGATCGCGGATCGGGATGGGACGCCTCGGCGTCTCGACGGCGAGGGGCATGCTCGGTGCTCCCGCCCGCCTAAGAGCCTGTTCAAAATCTGCTGCGCTCGGTACTTT
>JAGNNB010000048.1 GCA_017990865.1 Lysobacteraceae bacterium | reverse complement strand
CGTCTTGTCCTGCAGCGCTTTCATCATCGCGCTGAAGAACTGTTCGCTGCGCAGGTACAGCACGCGCACGCCGGGATTGTTGCGGCGCATTTCGTTGCCGGCCGCGAACATCAAATGGGTTTTGCCCAAGCCGGTGCCGCCGTACAGCATCAGCGGGTTGTGCGCGCGATCGCCGGGCTTCATCGCCGCCTGCCACGCCGCGGCGCGGCCGAGCTGATTGCTGCGGCCTTCGACGAAATTATCGAAGCCGTAATGCGCATCGAGATTGCCGCCGAATTCGGCGCCGCCCGGCGCGCGCGCGGCGACCGTCGGCGATACGCCGGTTTGTCCGTTGCCGTTGCCGTTGCCGTTGCCGCTGATGGCCGGGCGCGGGACCGAGCCGATTTCCAGGCTCACCGCCGTGTTGCCGGCGAAATGCCCGAGCAGCTCGCTGATCCGCCCCAGATAGCGCGCCTGCACCTCATCGCGGACGAAGGCGTTGGGCGCGTACAACAGCACGCCGCCGCCGTCTTCGCGCAGACGCGCTTGCAGCGGTTTCAGCCAAGTGTGAACGTCCTCGGCCGGCAATTCGGCTTCGAGACGTTCGAGGCAGCGGGGCCAAGCATCCATCGGAATTCGCAGTAGGTCGGCAGGCGTTGGAGAAGCGGGCCGAACGGAGTGGAAACGGAGACGGCGCCGAAAGACCCGACGAGCGGGTCGCGAGCGCGACGATCCAGACTACCACCGATCCGTGCTCGCTCGCCCTCCGCAGCATCCCTTCGCGACCGTTTCGGCCGCGCGCGCATCATTGCTCGGAAGACGCGCGCACCGCTACGGCTTGTTTTTTCCGTCGCGCTGGGCTAACGAGAACCGCAAAGGACAGGGGGCGATATGAGCAAGCCGCGTTTCACCGACAGAAACCTGTACGACGCCGACGGCATGCCCGATCGCGACGACATCCGCCAAGATGCCTTGGGCGATTGTTATTTCGTCGCCACCCTCGGCACGGTGGCCGGCCAACAGCCCGATCGCATCCGCAACGCCATCGTTTACAACAGCGAACGCCAGACCTTTTCGGTCACGCTGTACGAGAAGGAAAAAGACAAAGACGGAAAAGAAACGATCGTACCGAAGACCATCGAAGTCACCCAAGCCGAAATCGCCGACAACATCGATAAGCGCAAGGGCGGCAGTACCGCCGACAACACCGGACGGGACGAAAACATTTGGCCTGCGGTGATGGAAACGGCGTACGCCAAGAGCAAGGATGCCGACCCGGCGAAGAAAGGCTTGGACGAGGGCTATACGAATATCACCAACCGCAACGGCGAACCCGGTGGGCTCGCCAACGACGCGATGCTCGCCATCACCGGCGTCGCCGGATCGGAAAAAAATATCGTCAGCCTGCAGTCCGTCGAAGAAAAACAAAGCGACGGCACGACCAAGAAAGTGATGAGCTCCGTCGATCTCGTGAGCGAAATCGGCCGCACCTATATCGACGTAGCGAAAAACGACACCACCGGCAAGGCGCTCGACGAAGCGATCAAAGGGACGGCGTTCGACAAGAACAAGGTCGCGACCGGCAGTGCCTACGAAGTGGGATTGGAGTACCTCTACGCCGACATCGAGAAAGCGCTGCGCGAAGGCCGGCCGGTGACGTTGAACACGCGCGAAGAACCGAAAGCGACTAAAGAAGAACGCAAAGCGGGCGGCGCCGACGCGCCAGAAGACGGGCTGATCGACCGGCATTCCTACATGGTCGAACGGATCTACAAAGACGACGCTGGGCGCATTCAGGTGCAATTGCGCAATCCGCATGCGCACAACAACGAAGGGCCGAATGGTCACCGCAGCGAGAGCGCCACGATCACCATTCCGCTGGACAATCTGGTCAGGAGCGACTCGGTCAAGTTGGTCTATGGCCCCAAACCGGAGGAACGGCCTGGCGTCGCGCCCCCTGCGCCAGCGCAACAAACCGCGCCCGCCGAACAAGGCGGATCGCGCCCGACGGAGGGACTGGATGGATTGATCGCCGCGAGACGCGACGATGCCGCCTTTCAGCAAGCGCTCCGCCAGTTCGCCGCCACGCCCGAGGGGCAGGCGTTTCGCAACGAGGGGCAGCAAGCGTACGCCCAAGCGGCCCGCGAGCCCGCGTCGCTGCAGCCCGCGGAATCGGCGCCCGGGATCGAAACCCGAGAGGCCCCCGCCCGGAGGATGTAGGGAGTCAAAGGGTCGCTGCGGTTGACTCGTCGGCGGGTCGCCGATAAGATTTCCGGTTCTTTCTGTCGGTTAGCCGAAACTTCGCCATGGCCACCAAGCGCACCTATCAACCCAGCAACCTCAAGCGCAAGCGCGACCACGGCTTCCGTGCCCGCATGAAGACCGCCGACGGCCGTAAGGTCCTGTCGCGCCGTCGCGCCAAGGGCCGTAAGCGCCTCACTGCCTGATCTCGTCGTCGGAGCCGTCCGGCCCATGGCCGGTCGCCTCACCCCCCACGAGATCGGCGCCTCGTTCCCGCCGCAAGCGCGGGTCCGCGCCAAAGCCGAGTTCGACCGCGTCTTCGCGCAGGGTCGACGCATCGCTACGCCTTTGCTCGCCGTGCATCATCTCGACGACACCGCGCCGGCACGGCTCGGTTTGGCGGTGTCGCGCAAAGTCGATCGACGCGCCGTCGCGCGCAATCGCATCAAACGCCGTCTACGCGATCATTTTCGCCGTCATCGCGCCGCGTTGGCGCCCGGCGCGTACGTCGTCGTGGCGCGCAGCGCCGCGGCCGCCGCGACCGGCCCGGAATTGATCGCCGCCTTCGATCAAGCGCTCCGCCGCTGCGGCGCGTTGCCCCCGACCGCTGCGACCGGCACAATGCCGCGCGCCCGCAACACGCGATCGCTCCTGCCGCCGACCGCTGCGCCGGCTTCGTCTTCCGCCACGTCCACCGATGCCTGAGGCATCGGCGACATCATCTCTTGCCTCCGCCCCCATGAATCAAACTCGAACGTTCTTGATCATCGCCTGGTTGATGGTGGCGATGCTGTTGTGGATGGAGTGGAACAAGGAAAAGGCGCACGACGCGATGCGCGGGCAGAACCCGGTCGCTGCCGCCACCGAGGCCGCCGCCGCGCCTGCCGGGAACCTGCCGGTGCCCGGAGCGCCGCAAATCGCGACGCCCGCCCCCGGGGTACCGACCGCGAATATTCCCGCTGCACCCGGTAACGCGGCGGCTGCCGCTACCGCCGCGCCGGCGATGAAGGCCGCGCCGGTCTCGACCACGGTGACGCTGAGCAACGACGTCCTGCGGTTGACCCTCGACGGCGGCACCGTGCGCCGCGCCGACTTGCTGAATTTCCCGCAGGAACGCAAGAAAGACTCGCCGCCGGTGCGTTTGCTGCAAGACAGCGGCAAAGATTTCTATATCGCGCAGAGCGGTTGGTACAGCACCGCCGGCGCGCCGAATCACAACGGCGGTTTCGTGCCGGCGCAAGCGCAACGCGAGTACGCGCTGGCGCAGGGCCAGGATGCGGTGAGCGCGAGCTTCGTGTGGACCGGCGCCGGCGGCGTCGCGATTCGCCGCACCTACACGCTCAAGCGCGGCGATTATGCGTTGACGGTTCGCGACGACGTGGAGAACGCCAGCGCAGCGCCGTGGAAAGGCCATGTGTATCGCCAGCTTTCGCGTATTCCGCCGGCGATCGAAAGCAGCATCATGCAGCCCACCAGTTTCAGCTTCAACGGCGCGGCGTGGTACAGCCCGGAAGAGAAATACGACAAACGCAAGTACGACGAATACGCCGAGGACGGCCCGCTGAACAAGACCATCGGCGGCGGTTGGGTGGCTTTGCTGCAGCATTATTTCTTCGCCGCATGGATCCCGCAGAAGGACCAGAAAGCCAACTACTCGCTGGTCAACGCCGGCAATCAATACGGCATCGCCGCCGCCGGCCCCGAGTTCGCGCTCGCGCCGGGACAAAAAGCCAGCACCACCGCGCAATTGTGGGTCGGCCCGAAAATCCAGGAGCGCCTGCAGAAAGTCGCGCCGGGCCTGGAGCGCACGCTCGATTACGGCATGTTCACCGTCATCGCCCAGCCGATCCATTGGACGCTGGCGATGCTGCACAAGATCACCCACAACTGGGGCTGGGCGATCGTGCTGCTGGTGGTGGTGATCAAACTGCTGCTGTATCCGTTGTCGGCCGCGCAATACAAATCGATGGCGAAGTTGCGCAAGTTCCAGCCGCGCATGCAGCAGTTGAAGGAGCGCTACGGCGAGGACAAGGAAAAATACCAGCAGGCGATGATCGAGCTGTACAAGAAAGAAAAGATCAATCCCGCCGGCGGTTGCTTGCCGATCTTCATCCAGATGCCGGTGTTCCTGTCGCTGTACTGGGTGCTGGTGGAAGCGGTGGAACTGCGCCAGGCGCCGTGGATGCTGTGGGTGCAAGACCTCACCGCGAACGACCCATTCTTCATCCTGCCGATCCTCAACATCGCCATCATGTGGCTGACCCAGCGCATGACGCCGATGGCGGGCATGGACCCGATGCAGCAAAAGATGATGCAAGCCATGCCGCTGGTGATCGGCGTGACCTTGATGTTCTTCCCCGCGGGCCTGGTGCTGTACTGGGTGACCAACGGCGCGCTGGGCATGCTGCAGCAGTGGTGGATGATGAAGAAATACGGCGAGAAGACCGAGCACAAGGCGGCCGTGGCGAAGTGATGCGCGATAAGCGGGCATCGACGCGATGAAAAGCCATCCGGCGAACGTTTCGCTTCAGGTCGCCGGTACGATCGCCGCGTTTCTGGGTGTCGTCGCCGTGCAGATGATCGTGCCGCACTTTCAAGAGGTGTTCGAAACGTTCGGCGCCGAACTGCCCGCGATCACGCGGTTTTTCGTGCAGGGCCGATGGTTCCTGTGGGCCGCGCCGCTCGCCGTGCCGATGATCGCCGCTTTCGTGCGCGTGCGCGACGAAAACGATCGCAGACGCGGCATCGTCGGATTGATCGCCGGCATCGCGATCGGGTTCGGTTTGACGCTCTTCTGCGGCATTGCGATGTACCTTCCGATTCTAGGGTTCGCGCAGACCGCTTCCTGATCGGAACGCGGGGCGAAGCGCAGGGCGAAGCGCGGACAGATCCAGACGCGCGGAAACCGACGTTCGAGCGAAATCGCAGCCGCCGCTGCGCCGAAAGCGCAACGGCGGCCGCGAACGCCTATCGCATTTCAATGCGAACGAGGCAATGCGAACGCGTCAATTTGGACCACCGCCGCCCGGCGTTATGCCCATGCGGCCGCCTGCATCCAGCCGTAGCTCGACGAGAACCGCCACGTGCCGGATTTCGTCTCGCCTGCGGCGATCGTCGCGGGCGCGCCCTTGGTGGGTAAATTCCAAACCAAGTTGATAGGGGCCACGCCCCCGCTGTTGTTCACCAGAAGGACATTCAGCGGTGCGCCGTTCAAGGCCAATCCGCCCAGTCCGCCGATGTTCGGAAGATTGACGGTCAACGTCCCCGAAGCGCCCGGCGACAGCGTCAAGATGTGCGTCTGTCCTTTGCGGATATCCGGGGTGTAGACGGGATTCGCCGCCGCGAACGATTGGTTGACCGCGGCGCCCGGCTCGAACGCGGTTCCGCCATAGCCATCGCTCAACGTGGGCGAGGTGGCCGTGAACAGACCATCGCCGTATCGCTTCTGATTCGCGGTGTCGTAGGCGTAGAAGTTGGTGCCTTCGATATGGATGCGACCGAGGTTGGGCCCGATGGCCTGGAAAGCGGTATGCGGGTTGTCGACCACGAGCGGCGCGCTGCCGTTGAATTGAATGATCGAGTTGCCGATCAGATCGACCGCGGCGACCGGTCGTGTGGTGCCATCGAGCAAGACATGCGCGAAATTCGTGGCGACGGACGCGTTGCAGCGCAAATCCGAATTCCGAATCGATACGCCCGATCCGCCATCGATCAATACGCTGATCCCGTTCGTGTTTTCGGCGGTGACGTTTTCGAACGCCGTGCGGAACGCTTGACCGCCGATATAGAAACCGCAGTTTTGGGTCTCGGTGACGGCGAAATCGGACAACCGGCTCGCCTGGGTCTGCAGTTTGACCGCGCCGGAGCCCGGAACGGCGGGGAAAGCGCGGCCTCCCGAAACGTACGCGCCGAAGTTCGACGTGTTGACGCCGATCGAGAATTGATTCGCATTGATCACGGTGACCGTGAAGACGTACGCCGTGTTGACTTCGAACATGCCGAAGACGCCGCCGATGCGAATTTTCTGGCCGGTGACGAAGCCGTGGCCGATACAGGTCACGACGCCGGGGTTGGCCTTCGTGATGCCGGTGATCGACTTCCATTCGGGCGTGCCGCACGCATTGAAGAGGCAATGATGCATCCACAAATACGACAAGTCGTTCGCGCCGGGAAGAGGCGCGTGATTGAAGCCCCAACCGCCGATACCGACCATGTTGGTTCTGACCACTTCGATATTGTTGGAGCTGCCGGCGTCGTTCTGCGTCACCGCGACGAAAATACCGTCGCCTTTCATGTGGTTGATGTTCAGCGAATCGATCAGAACGCGATAGGCGCGCTCCATGCGAATGCCTTTGGATCCGGCAGCGTTCATGCCGTCGATCGTGAATCCGGACAGGATGCACTGATCCTGGAATTTGAAAATGGCGCCCGTGCCGATATCGATCGCGAAATCGGCGGGGCCTCGAATCGTGGTGCCTTGCGTACCGAACAACTTCAAGCCCCGATACATCTGTCCGGCGACGGGGGCGGAGGGCACGTACGAAACGCTCGACTGCAGTTTGATCAAGCCGCCTTCCGGCAGATAGATCTCTCTGCCCGCGGCGTCGTTGATCAGTTGCTGAAGTTTCGGCGACAAGTTGATGGCGCCGGTTTGCGTGGCGCAGTCCGTGATTTCGGCGGCCGTCATCCGGTTGGTGAGATAGAAGCGTTCGGAAAGAACCGCAGGCGGCGCGCCTCGCGCGCTGAGCGCATCCTGCACCGAGCCCAGAAGCGTTCCGACATCGGACGGAAAGGACACTTTCTCGGCGGTTTGTCGCACCCATGCGCCGGTCGTCAAAGGCGTGCTGGTGTGTTTGACGACATTGACATCGTCGTTTTTCCCGGTGAAGTCGCCGGTCGTCCAGTTGAATGTGGCACCGTCGTAGATCACGGTGATGGAGGTCGGGCTCGTGACTTTGACTTGAGCGAGATCCGATGCGATTGAGCAGGCGACTAAGGCCATGACGATGTCTTCCTTGGTTCGTGAAGAGGGATTTTTCGCCTGTCGTTCGTTCCTCCGAACAGGCTCCTCATGATTCGTCGTCGAGGTCTCAAGCGGCGCGATTTCACCACGAAAGTCTCGATAGCGAGACGTTCGCGGAGGCGGCGATCGCTTCGGTGGCTTTCGATGCCGGACGACGGAAGGATTTCGCGGCGATCTCATCGCTTGCGAAAGCGCGGCGGTTCCGTGTTAGCTTGCGCATCGCCATGCGCGGCGATGCGAACGCATTTCGCGTGGATCGCATTCGGATCTGCAGCAGGCATCGAAGCAACGAAACGAAGTCGTTCCTGTTCCCGCGCGTTATCCAACATCACCGCTCGCTCGCCATGTCGAAACACGAACGCTCGCATCACGAGACCACCATCGCCGCGATAGCGACAGCCGCCGGTTCCGGCGGCGTCGGCGTGATCCGTCTCTCCGGCCCGAACGCATCGACGATCGCGCAGGCGCTGTGCGGCATGTCACTGAAACCGCGTTACGCGCATTACGCGCGTTTCCGCGACGAGCACGGCGACACCATCGACGACGGCATCGCGCTGTATTTCCGCGCGCCGGCCAGTTACACCGGCGAGGACGTGGTGGAGCTGCAGGCGCACGGCAGTCCGGCGGTGTTGCGCGCGTTGCTGGATCGCTGCTGCGCGCTCGGCGCGCGGTTGGCGCGGGCGGGGGAGTTCAGCGAACGCGCGTTCCTCAACGGCAAGCTCGATCTCGCGCAGGCCGAGGCGGTGGCGGATTTGATCGCGGCGGCGGACCAGCGCGCGGCGCGGGCGGCGCGACGTTCGCTCGACGGCGTGTTCTCGCAGCGCGTGGATGCGTTGGCGGCGGTGCTGCTGCGGTTGCGCGTGCATGTGGAAGCGACGATCGATTTTGTCGATGAATCCATCGAAACGCTCGGGGGTTCGGCTATCGAAACCGGGCTCGCGCAGACCGAAAACGATCTGGATGCGCTGCTGCGCGAGGCCGAACGCGGCCAAAAACTGCGCGACGGCCTGCATGCGGTGATCGTCGGCCCGCCCAACGCGGGCAAGAGTTCGCTGTTGAACGCGCTGGCCGGCAGCGACCGCGCGATCGTCAGCGATATCGCCGGCACCACCCGCGATGTGCTGCGCGAAACCGTGCGCGTGGACGGTTTGGAGCTGACCCTGGTGGATACCGCCGGCCTGCGCGCGGGCGGCGATGCGATCGAACGCGAAGGCATGCGCCGCGCCGAAGGCGAGCTGCGCCGGGCCGATCTGGCGATCGTGGTGCTGGACGCGCAAGACATCGAGGCCGGCCGCGCCGCGGTGGCCGACGCCATCGCCGATGTCCCGCAGCGGCTGTGGGTGGCGAACAAGGCGGATTTGCTTGAATTTCAGGGGTCCGCGCCGACCCCGAACGCGTCAACGACATCGATTGCGGCAAGCGACATGCTGTGGGTCTCGGCGCGCACCGGCGCGGGATTGGAGACGCTGCACGCGCGTTTGGCGGCGGTGGGCGGCATCGGCGAAGGCGTCGAAGGCGCCTTCAGCGCCCGCGCGCGGCAGGTCGACGCCCTGCGACGCGCGCAGACGGCGCTGGCGGAGGCGCGCGACCGGATGCGCGAAGGCGCGTACGAGCTGACGGCCGAAGCCTTGCGGGCCGCGCACGACGCGCTGGGCGAAATCACCGGACGTATTGCGCCGGATGATCTGCTCGGTCACATTTTTTCCACCTTCTGCATCGGAAAATGACGCCCCGCGCGGCGCTGCCCGCGCCCCGTGCGACGTCCGGCGTAACGAAGGCCGTCGCAAGAGCTATGCTTGCGCCAAGGATGTGCCGTCCCGCCGCCGCCCTCGCCATCGCAGGTACCCGAGATGTCCGTCGAACAGTCCGCCGAAACGCCCGCCCTCCCGCTTCGCGCCGGATGGCGCCATGCGACCCTCGCCGCCGCGCTCTTGTTCGCCGTGACGGCCTGCGGCGATAAGACCGACACCGCAGCACCCGCCGATCCGGCCGCGCAACAAAGCCCGACGACTGCGCAGACCGCGCAAGTCGCCTCGCCGGTGATCTCCGCGCAAGTCGCGGCGATGAGCGTCGACCAACTGCGCACCGCCGCACGCGCCGCGCAAGCCGAGCAGCGCATGTACGCGCCGGCCGGCAACAACGCGATGGAGTACTACCTCGCACTGCGCGATAAGCAACCCAACGATGCGGCCATCGCCAGCGCACTGACCGATCTGATGCCGTACGCGTTGATCGCCACCGAACAGAGCATCGGTCGCGACGACTTCGTCGAAGCGCAGCGGCTGTACGCGCTCATCGAGAAAGCCGACAAGGCCGCGCCGGCGCTGCCGCGACTCAAGCAGATGATTTCCGACGGGCAATCCACGCTCGCCCTGCGCCAACAACAACAAACCGAAGACGCCGAAGCCGAGAAACTGCGCTTGGCCAAGCAGGAAGAGGATCGCAAGAAACAGCAGGAAGACGATCAGCGCCGCGCCGCGCAACAGCTCGCCCAGCAGCAACAGCAGCAACAACAACAGCAACAGGCCGACGTTGCGCGTCAGGCCGAAGTGGCGCGCCAAGCCGAAGCGCAGCGCCAGGCCGAAGCGGCGCGCCAGGCCGAAGCGCAGCGTCAAGCCGAAGCCGCGCGCCAAGCCGAAGCCGACCGCGCCGCGACCGCGCGGCCGACGGCGAACGACCTCCGCGCGATCAGCGCGCCGCAGCCCAAGTATCCGACCGATGCCTTGCGCGCCGGTCAATCGGGCGAAGTGTTGGTCGAATTCACCGTCGGCACCGACGGCAGTGTCACCAGCGCGCGCGTCGTGCGCGGCAATCCGCCGCGCGTGTTCGATCGCGAAGCGCTGGCGGCGGTGAAACGCTGGCGCTTCCAGCCGATCGCCGCGCCGGTCACCAGCCGCCGCACCATCGGTTTCAAGCCGGGCAATTAAGCGCGGATCGAATCCAGCTCGTCCCCCCGAGCCCATCGAAGAAAAACCCGGCCAAGGCCGGGTTTTTCGTATTCGCGAGCGGTGAGAACCGGAGACAGCATTTACAGCATTCTGGTTTAGGCACCTGCGTTTTTTGATCTTGAATAGCGGTAAACCACAGAAGTATGCCCAGACCCATCGGGCGGTGGGCAGGACGCCCGCCGTTTTTCGATTCGCCATGGATGGCGAATCGAAAAATCCCCGTAACCACAACGCGACGGGTTTGCTGTGTCGGGGAAAAGTGCTTTCTTTTGCCTACTTTTCTTGACTCGCGCCATCCTGGCGTTCGCCCTTCGGGCCGCCTGCGGCGTTCGCGCGCGCTCCTGCGCGCGCAGTGCACGAGCAAAGAAAAGTAGGTCGCGCGTCAGCGCGAAAAAAGCGAAATCTTTGCCCCTTAACGTCCAGACTTGAACCAAATCAGAGATCTCATATTCGTGGCTGGACAAGCGTAACCAAAGCAAGCAAAAAATGTTCTAAGCCCTGCGAGACCGGAGTCCCTTACGCCGAAATCGCCAATTTCTCCCGGTGATACAAGCGCGCGGCCAGCGCCCACAACACCAGGCCCAGACCCAAGCCGCAGCCCAGATACACGCCCCAGATGTCCGCGCCGATCGGTTCGCTGCGCAACAGCTTGAGGATCATCTGATTCTGCGCGAGGAACGGCACCGCGAATTGCCAGATCTGCTGCTTGATCGGATTCACCATCAGCATCACGGTCGGCAGCATCGGCAGCAGCATCAACAACGACATGTAGCTTTGCGCTTCCTTCACCGATTTCACGCTCGCCGAGATCAACGTCAGCAGCGTGGTGCCGATCAGCACCATCGGCAACAGCACCAGCAGCAGTTGTCCGATCACCGCGGTCGAGATCGTCAACGAGCGCATGCCGCCGGGCGCGAACATCAGACTGAGTTTGAACGCCGCGAGAATCAGTACCAGGCTCAACATCGCGAAGGCGCAGGCGGCAAGAATCTTGCCGCTCATGATCGAAGCCCGCGCGGCGGGCGTGGCCAGCAATGGCTCCAGCGATTGCCGTTCGCGCTCGCCGGCGGTGACATCGATCACCAGATACGCGCCGCCCAGGAAACTGCTGATGATCAACAGATACGGCAGCATCAACCCCAGCACCATGCCGCGCTTGGATTCGGGCGTGGCCGCGTCGCGCTGCGCCACGGTCACCGGCGCGGCGATATTCGGGTCCACGCCGCGCTGCAGCACGCGCAACGCGCCCAACTGCCCAGCGTAAGCGTTCAACGTGGCGCGGATGCGTTCGACCGGAATCTGCGAATCCTGGCGCGAGCTGTCGTAGATGATCTCCACCACCGCCGGTTCGCTGCCGCGCCACTGCGTCGGAAACGTTTCGGGAATGCGCAGCACCGCATCGAAGGTTTGGTCGCGCACCGAGGCGATGGCGTCGCGCGGCGGCGCTTTCGGTTCGATGTTCTGGCTTTTCAGGAACGCCATCAGATTCGGCGCGCGTTCGGCGCCGATGACCGGCAGCGACAAGGTCGATTCCAACTGCGTGCGTTGTTTTTTCTCGACCAACGAGGTCATGCCCAGCAGCATCGCCGGTACCAGCAGCGGCATCATCAACAAGCCGAGCATCACCGTGCGGCGATCGCGGAACAGATCGAGCAATTCTTTTCGGGCGACGGTCAACACGGTGTTCATGCCGCCACCTCCTTATCCAGATCGGCAAGGCGCACGAATACCTCTTCCAAGTCGTTCTCGCCGGTCAGCGCGCGCAGCTCGTCGGGGGTGCCGATGGCTTTGACTTCGCCGGCGGCGATCACCACGATGCGGTCGCACAGCGCGGCCACCTCCTGCATGATGTGGCTGGAGAAAATCACGCAATGCCCTTCGGCGCGCAGATGCTGCAGGAACCCGCGCAAACCGCGCGTGGTCATCACGTCCAGGCCGTTGGTCGGTTCGTCCAGGATCACGTTCCTCGGTGCGTGCACCAACGCGCGCGCGATCGCGGTTTTGGTGCGTTGGCCTTGCGAGAAGCCCTCGGTGCGGCGGTCGAGAAAATCCGTCATCTTCAGCGTCGCCGCCAATTCCGACGTGCGCTGCGCGATGGTCGCTTCGTCCAAACCGTGCAAACGGCCGAAGTAGGCG